>DATEJO010000210.1:0-13606 GCA_035277905.1 Candidatus Sulfotelmatobacter sp. | reverse complement strand
CACCGAGCACCCGCGTCTCGGGCTTGCCGTAATTCACCATCGGCTCGATCGCGATGACCATTCCTTCCCGCAATCGCGCCCCATGGCCCCGAGCGCCAAAATTCGGAACCTGCGGTTCCTCGTGCAACCGCGTCCCGATGCCATGCCCGACAAACTCGCGGACGACGCTGAAACCTGCCGCTTCCACGTGCTCTTGAACCGCGGCGCCAACATCGCCGATCGAGTTGCCAATCCGAGCTGCCTCAATCCCGCGATACAAGGAAGCTTCCGTTACGTCCAGCAACTTCTTCAACTCCGGTTTCAGTCCGTTTCCTACCGGAACCGTGACCGCCGCGTCACCGTAGTATCCATCGAGCACCACACCGCAGTCGATCGAAACAATATCTCCCTCTTTCAGCATTCGCTTTTCGGAAGGGATCCCGTGCACAATTTCTTCATTCACCGAGGTGCACAGCACGCAGGGATAATCGTAATAACCCTTAAATGCCGGCTTCGCGCCGAGTTCCTTGATCTTCTTCTCGGCTGCCCGCTCCAGATCCATCGTCGTAACGCCAGGTGCGACCAGCGTTTTCACGTAATCCAGAACCTGGCGAACGATGTGGCCGCTATGCCGCATCTTCTCGATTTCCGCCGCCGACTTGCAAACGATCGCCATGCTATGCGTGATGATCTTCCAGAATCTGGAAAATCTGCGCGGTGACATCGTCCACCGGCAGATCGCCATTCACCGAGATCAACCTCCCCGTGCGCTGATAGTAATCCGCCACGGGGCGGGTCTGCTCCTGAAACGCCGTGAGTCTTGGCTGAATCACTTCCAACCGGTCATCATTGCGGGCCACCAGCTTCGTCCCATGTGCTTCATCGCAGATTTCATCTACGCGGGGCGGCTGGAAGTGGACGTTATAGATCCGTCCACAGGTGGGACAAGAACGTCGTCCAGTAATCCGGAGCAGTAACTGATTATAGTCGACCTCGAGCCGGATCACAATTGGCCAGGCTCGCGTCGGACGCGTGTTGTCAAAGAGCTCATGCTCGAGCAACGCATCGAGCCACCCGGCCTGAGCTGCAGTCCGGGGAAACCCATCCAAAATGTAGCCGCGCTGGCAATCGGGCAACATAAGCCGCTGACGAACCATGTTGCAAACCAGATCGTCGGATACCAGCTCGCCGCGGGCCATTACTGCTTTGGCTGCCATCCCAAGCTCGGTGCCCCTCGCGACGTGCTCTCTTAGCAAATCCCCGGTCGACACCTGGGGAATTCTGTAGCGTTCCATGATCCGCTTGGATTGAGTGCCCTTGCCGGCACCCGGTGGTCCGAGCAGCACCACGGGACCCACTGCACGCTGGGTTTCCTGCGCCATCGGCTTGGCAAAAGCCTCCCGATCTCGATCTCCCCGGCGCCCCAAGCTACCGAGGTGCAGCAACCCCTACTACGCGCTACCAAATCCTTCGCCCGCGCACACGTCCACTGCGCGGTGAAAACCCGTCATAGTGGCGCATAATCAATTGCGCCTCGATCTGCGTCACGGTGTCCATCGCGACGCCGACCACAATCAGCAATGACGTACCACCAAAATAGAAACTCACACCCAAACCATTCGTCACAAAGTTCGGCAAACCCTCAAAGAAACGTCCCAGCGCCCCCGGCAAATGGTTCAGGTGAATACCGGCAATCATCCATTCCGGAATGAACGAAATAACGATCAGGTATAAGCCGCCAACCAGCGTAATTCGCGTCAACGATTCGTTGATGAAATCCGCGGTACGCCTTCCCGGCCGGATGCCTGGAATAAATCCCCCGTACTTGCGCATGTTGTCCGCGACTTCGCTAGGGTTGAAGACAATGGAAACGTAGAAATACGCGAAGAAGATGATCCCGACCGCATACAGCACCGTGTACAGCGGTTCGCCCCATCCCAGCAAACGGATCAGGTCTCCGAAGTAGCGGCTATTTTTTAATCCGTAACCGACCGTCTGCGGCAATGTCAGGATCGACGATGCAAAGATCACCGGCATGACGCCGCCTGCGTTGACACGCAAAGGCAGGTGCGTGGATTGTCCGCCCATCACTTTGCGTCCGACCACGCGCTTGGCGTATTGCACGGGTATGCGCCGCTCGCTGCGTTCGACGTACACAATGAATCCGACCACCACCAGCATGAAGACGATCAGGCCCACCATCAGCGGGAACGTCATCGCGCCCCACGTTGAATTCCTCGCCTTGTCAATCAAATCCACTACGCCGCGAGGCAGGCCGACCACAATGCCGGCGAAAATCAGCAGCGACATGCCGTTTCCGACCCCACGCTCGGTGATCTGTTCCCCCAGCCACATAATGAACACGCTGCCCGCGGTCAGCGTGAGCATCGTCATAAACTCGAAGTTCCATCCCGGGTTGAGCGAGAAGCCGCCCTTTTCGAGCCCAAATGCAATACCGAACGACTGCACTGCGCTCAGAATGACCGTGATGTAGCGCGTCCACTGCGTGATCTTCTTGCGCCCAAGTTCGCCTTCTTTCTGCAGTTTCGCCAGCGGTTCATAGACCACCGTCAGCAACTGCAGAATGATCGACGCCGTGATGTAGGGCATGATGCCCAGGGCGAAAATCGTCATCCGGCGCAACTGGCCGCCGGAAAACAAATCGACAAATCCGAGCAGAGAACCGCCGGTGCTGCTCTGATTGAAAAACTGTTCCAGCTTGGCGGTATCGATTCCCGGCGTCGGCAAGTGTCCGCCTAACCGGTACACGAAAAGCATTGCGAGCGTGAATATGATCCGCTTGCGCAGATCGGGAATCCGAAAGATGTTCGCCAGCTTCTCAAACATTACTGCAAGACCTCGACCTTGCCGCCTGCCTTGGTGATCTTCTCTTGCGCCGATTTCGAAAACTTGTGCGCGCTCACCGTAATCGCGCTCTTCAATTCACCGTCGCCCAGAACTTTCACAGGACGATTCGTCTTGATTACTCCGGCTTTGCGCAGCACTTCGGGATTAATCGTTGTCTCCCCAAGCTCCGCCAGCCGCTCCACGCTCACGATGCTGTATTCCTTGCGGAAAATATTGGTGAAGCCGCGCTTCGGCATGCGCCGGTGCAACGGCATCTGGCCGCCCTCAAATCCGCGGATCATGCGCGAGCCCGTACGCGAACGCTGCCCCTTGTGTCCACGGGTCGAAGTCTTTCCCATGCCCGAGCCCATGCCGCGGCCCACGCGCTTCCGCTTTTCGGTCGCCTGTTTCGGTTTGTGAATGTTCGATAAATTCATAAGTAACCCAGGTTTCAATGTTTCAAAAGTTTCGACGTTTCAAAGTAAATCTGCTATGCCGCGTGACTTTGAAACCTTTGAAACCTTGAAACTTGCCTTTAGTCCACTATCTCCAGCAGGTGCGGCACCTTTGCCACCATCCCGCGAATAGCATGCGTGTCCGGGCGCTGGATCACTTGATTCAGCCGAGTGAATCCCAGCCCCTTGATCACCAATTTCTGTTTTTCAGGAGCACAAATGGCGGAGCGTACCCACTTGATCTGGATCGTTCCGCTACCCGTTTTCTTAGCCGTCATTTCTAACCTCGAAATCTTTACCTAAATACTGAGTACCGGGTACTGAGTACTAGAGTTCTTCCGCAACTTTTCCGCGCAGGCTCGCGACACTCTCTTTATTCTTCAACTGCTTCAATGCATCGAACGTCGCCTTGATGACGTTGTGCGGATTGGTCGTGCCAATCGATTTCGTCAGAACGTTCTGCACGCCTGCCGATGTCATCACGGCGCGCACAGCGCCTCCCGCGATCACTCCCGTTCCTTCCGGAGCCGGTTTCAGCAGAACCTTGCCCGATCCGTAACGGCCGAGCACGAGATGCGCGATGCTCGTCTGCGTCAGATTCACCTTCATCAGGTTCTTCTTCGCCGATTCAATTCCTTTACGGATCGCTTGCGGCACTTCCTTCGCCTTGCCCGATCCGTAGCCCACAACCCCGGCAGACGGATCGCCTACCACCACCAGCGCCGCAAAGGAAAGATTCTTGCCGCCCTTGACCACCTTGGTCACGCGGTTGATGGCCACCACCTGATCCTTCAGCTGGTACGCCCCTGCATCGAGTTTCTTGATCACTGTTGGCATTCTGAAACCTGATTTCGTAATTGTGTAATTTGGAAATTAGTAATTGAAAACCTGATGCGCCTTCAATTACGAAATTACCCCATTACCGAATTCTAAAATTTAAGCCCCGCTTCGCGCGCCGCGTCGGCCAAGGCCTTCACACGCCCGTGATAAATATATCCACCGCGGTCAAACACGACCTTGGTCACACCTTTTTCCTTGGCGCGCTCGGCAATCGCCTTGCCCACCGCCTTGGCGGAAGCAACGTTGCCGCCAGTGCGGCGATCTTCCTTTTTCCCTTCGGCGGTGCTGGCCGAAACCAGCGTCTTGCCGTTCAGGTCGTCGATTACCTGCACGTAAATGTGATTCAGCGAACGGTACACATTCAGCCGCGGACGTTCCGCCGTCCCCTGCAATTTCTTGCGGATGCGGTCGTGACTGAATCCGCGCTTCTGATTCTTTGAAGTTTTCGTAAGCATGAAGCTCGTCCTTGGTCGTTGGTCCGTGGTCGTTAGCCCCGGCCCGACACTCTCCTTTGCTGCTCGCTGGCCAACGACTAAGGACCAGCGACTGACGACGGTTTACTTCGCCCCCGTCTTTCCAACCTTCTTCTTCAGACGTTCCCCTGCATATCGAACGCCTTTATTCTTGTACGGATCCGGTGGACGCAGCGCGCGCATCTCAGCCGCGACCTGTCCCACTTTCTGGCGGTCAATGCCGGTCAAGGTGATCTTCGTCTGCTTCGGATCCACCGCCGCATCCACTCCGGTCGGCAGCGGATACTCGATCGGGTGCGAATATCCCAGGTTGAACACCACCGTCAGCTTGCCCTTCATCTCGGCGCGGTAACCGATGCCGACGATTTCGAGTTCGCGTGTCCAGCCCTTGGTTACGCCTTCGACAGCGTTGTTAACCAGCGCCCGGGCCAGTCCGTGAACGGCCGACTGCGAATCGTTCTCACGAATCGCCACCAGATGTCCGTCCTTCTGCTCGACCTTGATGCCGGTCGGCAGCGGAGTATCCAGCTTGCCCTTCGGCCCCTGCACCGCGACCGTGTTTCCTTCAATCTTGACCGTAACTCCCTTGGGAATCGCGATCGGCTTTTTTCCAATTCGTGACATAAGCTATTAGCTCTCAGCCTTCAGCTATCAGTTTTCTTGTCATACCGTCGCTGTTGTCTTGATAGCTGACGGCTGACAGCTGATAGCTGTTTTTCTAGTAGATCTCGCACAGCAACTCGCCGCCCACACCTTCCTTGCGCGCCTGGCGGCCGGTCATCACGCCCCGCGGAGTGGTGAGGATGTTGATCCCCATGCCGCCCAGCACGCGTGGAATCTCGCTGCGCCGCACGTAGACGCGGCATCCCGGGCGCGACACACGCTCCGCCTTCGAGATGGCCGCCTCGTTGTTGACGCCATACTTCAGGTAAATCCGGATGATTTTGTGGCCCTCTTCTTCCGTCGCCTTGAAGTTGGAGATGTAACCCTCTTCCTTCAGGATTCGGGCAATCTCCAGCTTCAACCGCGAAGCCGGAACATCCACCTTCTGGTGCCGGGCCTGGAGTGCATTCCGCACTCGCGTCAGCATGTCTGCGACCGGATCGGTCAACCTCATCGTTTGCTTCTCCTCCAGCCACCCGTTCGCTCCGCGTCCAGCGGAGAACCTGCGGCAGCTTGAACTTCTGTCGTTGGTCGTTTGCCTTTAGTCGTTGTCTCTTCCTAACGACCAGCGGCCAGCGACGCTTTCTACCAGGACGACTTCGAAACCCCGGGAATCTCTCCCCGCAATGCCAGCTGACGGAAGCACAAGCGGCAGATGCCGAACTTGCGCAGGTAGCCGCGCGGACGTCCGCAGATCTTGCAGCGGTTGTGCTTGCGGGTGGAGAACTTGGGCTTTCTCGCGTCCTTAACTCGTTTTGCTGTAGTCGCCATTCAATCCTTGTGTGTCTTTGAAACTTTGAAACTAAGCTCTAAAAGGCATTCCCAGATGCTTCAGCAGCGAACGCGCCTGATTGTCGCTGCCGGCGGTAGTCACGATCGTGACGTTCATGCCCTTCAACTTGTCGACCTTCTCGTAAGAAATCTCCGGAAAGATCAACTGATCGTGCAGGCCGAGCGTAAAGTTTCCGCGGCCGTCGAACGATTTGGTCGACACGCCCTTGAAGTCGCGCACGCGCGGCAGAACAATGTTGACCAGCCGGTCGAAAAACTCGTACATGCGGTCGCCGCGCAGCGTCACCATCGCGCCAATCGATTGTCCCTGGCGGACCTTAAACGCTGCAATGGACTTCTTCGCGCGCGTGACCACCGGCTTCTGCCCGGTGATCTGTCCTAACTCGTTCACTGCCGGATCAAGCACTTTGGCGTTCTGCGTCGCTTCACCAACGCCCATGTTCACGACGATCTTGTGAAGCCGCGGAACCGCCATAACATTGCTCAGTTCCAATTCCTTCAACAGGGCGGGAGCCACTTCTTTTTCAAACCGCGACCGCAGCCGCGGACGCTCCTTCGCGCTGTGCCGCTGCTGGTCCGGCCCCTTCTGCTCAGGCGCCGCCGCTTCCTTTTGTCCTTTTTTCTCTTTTGCCATGTCTCTTCAACTTCCTCCCACGGTTTCGGAGTGGTTACCGGTTCGTGAGAATTGAGTAATTGCGTGATCGGGTGAATGTGCAATTCAAAAATCGTCAATCACCCAATCGTTCAATGACCCAATCTATTTTTCCAGGGTCGTTCCGCACTTCTTGCACACGCGGACCTTCCGGTCTCCGCGTACTTCGTGCCCGATCCGCACCGGACCGCAGGTCGCACAGACGAGCTGCACGTTCGAAATCGAGATCCTGCTCTCCTGCTCGGCGATGCCGCCCTTAATGTTCTGCTGCGGGTTCGGGCGCACGTGCTTTTTCACCATCATCACGTGCTCGACCAAAACCTTCGCGTCATTGGGAAACACGCGCAGCACGCGTCCTTCCTTGCCCTTGTCGCGCCCGGTGATGACCTTCACTGTGTCATTCCGCCGGATATCTACTCGCTTGTGTGCTGTCGTTGCTGTAGCCATATCAAATCTCAGTTTCAATGTTTCAAGGTTTCAATGTTTCCCACCGCTCAAAGTCCTGAGTTCAAAGCACCTTGAAACTTTGAAACTCTGAAACCTTGAAACTTGCCTATATAACTTCCGGAGCGAGTGACACAATCTTCAAAAACCTCTTCTCTCGCAACTCCCTCGCCACCGGGCCAAACACGCGCGTTCCAACCGGTTCGCCCGCCTCGTTGATCAGCACCGCTGCATTCTGATCAAAGCGGATGTAGGTTCCGTCCCGCCGCCGATGTTCTTTGCGTGTCCGGACGATCACCGCCTTCACGACCTTGCCCTTCTGCACCTGGCCTTCGGGGGCCGACTCCTTCACAGCTGCGGTGATCACGTCGCCCAGCCCGGCGTTCAATCCGGTCGAGCCGCCCAGCGGCAGAATCATCTGCAGCTTGCGCGCGCCGGAATTGTCGGCGACCTCCAGCATCGTTCTCATCATCACAGCCATGGCAATCTCCTATTCCCGTGTCATCCTGAGGCGCCCTCATTTGGCGCCGAAGGACCTGAGCGCTCCGCGCGATCAATCTCGCGTGTTTTGCGAGACCGCTAGTACGCGCGTTTAAAGCGCACCCCTGTTAGCTCGCGACTTCCGTCGCCGCTTCCGGCACCAGAGCCGCCTTCCTGACGATCTCTTTCAACGTCCAGCGCTTCAGCTTCGACAGCGGACGCGTCTCTTCAATCCGCACGACGTCGCCGACATGCGCCTGGTTCGTCTCGTCATGCGCATAGAACTTTTTGTTCCGCGCGATCACGCGCCCGTAGAACGGATGGGACTTCTTGCGCGTCACCTTCACCACAATCGTCTTCTGCATACGATTGGCGACGACTTCTCCGACTACTTCCTTGCGGCGGCCCCGCGCCTTCTCTGTTGTTTCCGCCATTATTGTTTCTCCGTTGCGCCCGAGCGCTTGCGCTCAACCAGGATCGTCTTCACGCGCGCAATATCTTTGCGCAGCCCGCGAATTTTCTTCAGGCTCTCCGTCTGTCCCATGTTCAGCTGAAACTTCAGCTTGAACAATTGGTCGGCCATTTCGCGTTGCTGCTGAACCAATTCCTCTTCAGTCAGGTTTCTGATTTTTTCTACCTTCATAAATTAGCTCTCAGCTCTTAGCCCTCAACTCTCAGCTTCGCTCAAGTCAGCTCTGACAGCTGACTGCTGAAAGGTGATAGCTGCTCTTAGTGCGCGCCCTCGCGTTTCACCAGCGTGGTGCGCAGTGCCAGCTTGTGCGACGCCAGCCTCATCGCTTCGCTCGCATCCTGGTGCGTTACGCCTTCCATCTCAAACAGGATCTTGCCCGGCTTCACGACCGCAACCCAGTGATCAGGAGCGCCCTTGCCTTTGCCCATACGGGTTTCGGCGGGCTTCTTCGTGACTGGCTTGTCGGGGAACACGCGGATCCATATCTTCCCGCCGCGCTTCACGAACCGAGTCATAGCCACGCGGCTCGCCTCGATCTGCCGGTCAGTAATCCATCCTGGCTCCAGCACCTTGAGCCCGTAGTCTCCGAACGACAGCGTCGATCCACGCCATGCCTTGCCGGTCATGCGTCCGCGCTGCTGTTTCCGATACTTCACTTTCTTTGGCATCAACATAACGAAGTTCTCAGTTCTCGGTTCTCAGTTAATTCCTAGAATCCGCTCGCCCCAACCGGCTGCTGCTGTCCTTCGCGCTTCTTCTGCTGCAGGATCTCGCCCTTGTACACCCAGCACTTCACGCCGATCACGCCGTAGGTCGTGCGCGCCTCGGTGAATCCGAAATCGATGTCCGCGCGGAGTGTGTGCAGCGGCAACCGCCCTTGCAGATACCACTCCGACCGCGCGATTTCGTTTCCGTTCAGGCGCCCGCTTACGCGAACCTTGATTCCCTTGCAGCCAAAGCGCAGCGCCGAATCCACTGCCTTGCGCATCGCCCGGCGGAATCCCACGCGTTTTTCCAGCTGCAGCGCGATCGATTCCGAAACGAGTTGCGCATCCAACTCCGGCTTATGCACTTCCTGGATATCAACAAAAATATCCTTGCCGCCGGTGCGCTTCTGCAGTTCGGCCTTAAGCTTGTCGATTTCCGCGCCCTTGCGCCCGATGATGATCCCTGGCCGCGCCGTCTTAATAATGATGCGCAACTTGTTGCCCGGACGCTCGATCTCAATCGCACTGACGCCCGCCGACTTGAGCTTGTCCTTCAGCTCATTCTTCAGCTTCACGTCCTCGTGCAACTGTTTGTCGTAGTCCCGCTCCGCAAACCAGCGCGACTTCCACGGCTTCGTAAATCCAAGCCGAAAACCATAAGGATGGACTTTTTGTCCCATTGCTTCTCCTGAACAACCAGTCTCCAGTTTCGAGTGTCACTCGAAACTTGAAACCCGAAACTCGAAACTTACTTCGCGGCCGCTTTCTTCTTGCTGCCGCTCTTTGCCGCCGGAGCCCGCCTCCGCGCCTTCGCGGGAGCAGGAGCTTCCGTCTCTTCTCCACCGGCAGTCACAACCTCGTCCGACTTGCCCCGTTCCGCAAGCACCAACTCGATATGTGCGATGCGCCGCTGATACCGGTACGCGCGTCCCTGCGGCGCCGGACGGATCCGCTTCATGCGCGGACCATCGTTCGCCACCGCCCGCTTCACATACAAGTTGTCAATCTCGATATCCAGACCCTTCTCGGTCGTGAGGAAGTTCACGTTGTCGAGGGCCGACTGCAGCAGCTTGCCGACATGCGCCGCCACGCGCTTCTTGGTGAACATCAGGGTATTGCGCGCTTCTTCCACGCGCCGCCCCTTGATCAGGTCCAGCACCAGCCGCGCCTTCTGCGGCGAGACTCGCACAAATCGATGCTCTGCTCGAAATTCCATAAGTGTTCTCAGTCTTTGCCCGTGGCTCTCAGCTCATTGCTCAGAGCTCACGGCTCGTTACGCCTTCGGTGCCGCAGGCGCTGCCGGTGTCGCCGCCGGAGCCGGTGCTCCCGGTCCACCCGGAATGCCTGCCGGTTTCGCCGCCGCTTCCGTCGCCGCCTTCATGGAGTGCCCCTTGAAGGTACGCGTGAAGCTGAACTCGCCCAGCTTGTGTCCCACCATGTTCTCGGTCACATACACCGGGATGAATTTCTTCCCGTTGTGCACCGCGATCGTGTGTCCCACCATCTCCGGGACAACCGTCGAGCGCCGCGACCAGGTCCGCAGCACTTTCTTATCGTTGCGCGCATTCATCTGCTCGACCCGCGTCAGCAGGTAACCATCGACGAATGCGCCTTTCTTTGTTGAACGCGCCATAAATTCAGCTCTCAGCTTTCAGCCGTCAGCATTGAGCTAACAGCTTCGAAAATCGACTTTGCCTGTGCTGGTTTGGCTAACGACCACCGACCAGCGGCCAACGACTACTTACCTCTCCGGCTCACGATGAACTTATCCGTGCGCTTGTTGTTCCGCGTCTTATATCCGCGCGTCGGCTGGCCCCACGGGGTCACCGGATGCCGTCCGCCCGACGTTTTGCCTTCACCGCCGCCATGCGGATGGTCAACCGGGTTCATCGAAACGCCGCGATTATGCGGACGCCATCCCAGCCACCGCGACCGTCCTGCCTTGCCGATCGTAACGTTCTCGTGATCGATGTTGCCGACCTGCCCGATCGTCGCCATGCAGTCCTGCGAAACCTTGCGCGTCTCGCCCGAAGGCAACTTCACCAGCGCATAATCTCCTTCTTTGGCGACCAGCTGCGCCGAACCGCCCGCCGACCGCACCATCTGTCCACCCTTGCCGGGCTTCAACTCGAGGTTGTGAATCACCGTGCCTGGCGGAATGTTCCGCAATGGCAGCGCATTCCCAACCAGAATGTCCGCATCCGGACCGCTCACAACTTTCTGTCCAACCTTCAAACCTTCGGGCTGCAGAATGTACCGCTTCTCGCCGTCAGCATACGCGAGCAGCGCGATTCGCGAAGACCGATTCGGATCGTATTCGATCGTCTGCACCACCGCCGGAATTCCGGTCTTGTCGCGCTTGAAGTCGATGATGCGCAGCTTCCGCTTATGGCCACCGCCAATGAACCGCATCGTCACGTCGCCCGAGTTGCGGCGTCCACCGGTGCGCTGCTTCGGCTCGACCAGCGGCTTGTGCGGATTCTTCGTCGTGATGTCGTCGTTGACCAGCGTCGTGCGATACCGCAGAGTCTGCGTCGTCGGTCTGTATGTCTTAATCGGCATATAAAAGCTCTCAGCTGTTAGCTTTCAGCTCTCAGTTTCTCCGCCGCCGCTTTTACTGATAGCGGACGGCTGATGGCTGATGGCTGCTTACAAATTCTGCGCGTACTCCGGCATCTTCTCGCCCGAGCGCAGCCGCACGTACGCTTTCTTCCAGTCCGCGCGGTAGCCCGCGAACTTGCCGCGCCGCCGCTCTTTTCCTGGATACGTCGCCGTACGCACCGAATGCACCTTCACCTTGAAAATCGTCTGCACTGCTTCCTTGATTTCCGTCTTGGTCGCCTTGGGAGTCACCTGGAACACCAACGTGTTCTGGTTCTCCTTAATCGCGAGCCCTTTTTCGGTAATCACCGGACGGCGAATGATCTGATATGCGCTCTTCATTACGCCACCTCCGCCGCTTTTTCATTGCGCTGCCGGCGGCGCCGTTCGTGCGTCGGCTTCTTCGCCGCTTCGTCTTCACCCTCACCCGACTTGCGCTGCTTCTTCGAAACCGAACCCTTCAGCGAAATCTGCAGCTTCTCAATCGCGGGATGCGAGAAGATCACGCGATCGTGCCGCAGCAGATGATACGGATGCACTTCATTGCCGCGAACGATCTCGAGTCCCTGAATGTTGCGGGCGCTCAATTCGAGATTCCGGTTCTCGTGCTTTGGAGTCTCGACGATCAGCACCGTCGAATCCACTTTCAGTGAATCCAGCGCCTTGCGGAACTCCTTCGTCTTCGCTTCCTTCACATCGAACGCATTGACGATGATCAATTTCCCGTCCGCGTATTTCGCTGCCAGCGCCGAACGCAGCGCGCCCAGCAGCTTTTTCTTGGGGAAGGTGTAGTCGTAGGAACGCGGCACCGGACCATGCACCGTTGCGCCATGCCGCCACAGCGGAGACCGGATCGATCCGATTCGAGCGCGGCCCGTGCCCTTCTGCTTCCACAGCTTCTTGCCGGATCCGGACACTTCCCAGCGCGCCTTCGTTTTATGCGTTCCGGCGCGCTGGCTGGCGCGGTAGTGTTTCACCGCTTCCCAGAGCAGATCCTCATTGACCGCGCCGAAGACCTCATCCGCGAGATCGAACGTCCCGACCTTCTCGCCGCTCAAATTGTGAATATCAATCGTTGCCATATGTTCTCTGTTTTGGCCGACGACCAACGACCGACGACCAACGACTGTCTTAAGCTTTCTTCGCCGCCCTCTTCGCAGCCTTCAACGGATCGACCGTCGCCGCACCCGCGAATCCACGACGCTCTCTTGGCGGTTTCTTCGCCTTCGTAATCACGATGTATCCGCCCTGCGGCCCCGGTACGCTGCCTTCCACCACCAGCAAATTCTCGTCCTTGTCGACACCGAGCACGCGCAGGTTGCGAACCGTCACCTGCTCATTTCCCATGTGTCCCGACATCCGCATACCTTTGAACACGCGCGACGGAAACGCCGAAGATCCAATCGAACCGGTAATCTGGAACATCGAACCGTGCGATTTCGGACCGCCGCCGAAGTGATGCCGCTTCACGACGCCCTGGAACCCGCGCCCCTTGCTGACTCCGACGATGTCGACGAACTTCTCGCCATCGAAAATCTCTACCAGCACGCGGTCGCCAACTTTGACTGCTCCGTTACCCTCAGCAGCGGCCTCGACTTCAAGCGGCACTTCCCGCATGAACTTCACTGGCGGCAGATTGTTCTTCGCCAGATGTCCCTTCGCAGGCTTGGTCAGCCGCGATTCCTTCACAAACTCGACCAGGCCGATCTGCGCCGCCTCGTATCCATCTTTCGCAGCCGTCTTGTGCTGCGTCACCACGCAAGGGCCGGCCTGCAAGACTGTGACGGGACGAACGTCGCCCTTCGAGTCGAACAGTTGCGTCATCCCGACCTTCTTGCCCAAAATTCCCGCGACCTTCGTTGCCATTTCCTTCTCCATCCCCAGCATGGCTCAGTGGCTATTGGCTGGTGCGCTCTTACTGAAAGCTGATAGCTGACAGCTGAGAGCTTACTTATGCTCTTTCCCGAATGCCTTGATCTCGACATCCACGCCCGCCGGCAGATCCAGCTTCATCAGCGCATCCACCGTCTGCTGCGTCGGCTCGAGAATATCGAGCAACCGCTTGTGCGTGCGGATCTCAAACTGCTCCCGCGACTTCTTATCCACGTGCGGGGAACGCAGCACCGTGTACTTGTTCTTCATCGTGGGCAGCGGAATGGGTCCCGCAATCTGCGCGCCCGTACGCCGCGCTGTCTCCACGA
>DATEJO010000209.1:0-10602 GCA_035277905.1 Candidatus Sulfotelmatobacter sp. | reverse complement strand
GGGCGTGGCGCGCATAGCGCGATCAGTTCGTGTGCATCCACCGGCAGATCTTTTTCCGTCAGCGGTCCGGCGTACTTCAGAAAGTTTCCAGCCATCCAGTGATACTCGCCGGTTCCGGCGATGTTGCCGATCTGCTCGCCGAAATTGCGCCGGTAGAGCTTCGCTCCGCTTTCACCCGACGAACTGATGTAAGCAATCGCGAAGCGCGGATCGTAGGCCATCGCCACGAGCGAGGCCTTGCCATAGCGCGAATGCCCTTCGATGCCGACCTGCTTCGCATTGACAGATTTGTCGGTCTCGAAATAATCGAGTGCGCGGCTCGCTCCCCAGGCCCAGGCCCGCAATGCTCCCCAATTGTCAAGGTTTCGCGGCTGACCTTTATTCGCGAGACCGATTACACCTTCTGTTAGGCGATCGCCGTTGTCTGCTTGCACGCTGGTCGGGATGTAGCTCGCATAGCCCCAACCTTTCGCAAGAACCTGCTGCTGCCAGGTTGGGCCAGGAGTCGGCTTGAAAAAATCTGGAAAGCGTTTCTTTAGAGCCTCCAGAACCTCGGGGCTAAGAGCGAGTTCCATCATGACCGGAACCGGTCCAGTGGCGTTGGCAGGAGTCGTCAACGTCAAGTCAATGTTGACCGTGATCAGCGAATACGCGGAATTGTCGACGTGTCCGATTAGCTTTTTCGTGATGACGGGCACATCGCCATTCATCTCTTTCGTTGTGCTCACGACCTCCCAACGCACCGCGGGTGCGTCCTTCGGGACTCTGCCATAGATTTCGCTGTCGAACTCTTCCACGATTTCGGGCCGCCGCTCTTCCCACCACATCTGTGGCGAGGTAACTCTCTTCCCGTTATTTAGTAGAAGCGGATCCGGCAAAGGGGTGAACGGCCCGGCTTTCGATTCGTCGTAATTCGCCGCGTTCGGAGACTTCGGATCTCCGTCTGCGCCGCGCCGAATCGAAGTCATGTGCAGCAGGCCCATAATGCGCTGGTGGTCCTGCTCAGCGATCAAATGCACCGGCGGCGGGAGATCTTTTTTCTTGCTTGCAGCGCGCGCCGAAAGAATCCCTGCGAGGAAAATCATTGCAAGCGGCGCGATCCGGCGAGTGGTGAAGATCAAGGGGAAACTCCTGACAGGCAGCCTAGCACACGGAAATAATCGGCTGTCATATTTTGGGCGCGACATCGCTGGTTTCCCCTTCTCCGCCTTTGCCTTACAATCACAGGACTGCTTCGGTCAAGGAGTCTCGCCTGCCAACATTTTCTCAATCCACCGTCGCTTTCAATGGGCACTCGATGGTTGGCCTCCTGAAGCGGGTGCTTGTCTGCCCGCCGCACACCGCGGGGTGGAATCTTCCCGATCGGGTCGCGCGCTGGCGCGAGCTGGGCTTTCATCACGCGCCGGATTTTGAGCTGGCCCAATCGCAGCACCAGGCATTATGCCGGGAAATCGAGAGCGCAGGCGCCGAGCTGCTGGAACTTCCTCCGGCCGAGGATCTATCGCTCGACGCTGCATACGCTCACGATGCATCGCTCGCCACGGACTTCGGCCTGCTCGTGATGCATCCGGGAAAAGCTAACCGTATCCCCGAGGGACAGAGGCATGCTTCGTTCGCGGCCGGTGTGGGAATTCCGGTGTTCGCGAGTGTTGTCGCGCCCGGCACAAGCGAAGCCGGCGACATCGTCTGGCTTGATTCGAAGACGTTGCTGATCGGTCATGGCTACCGCACAAACGCAGCGGGAATCGCACAGATCCGGGAGTTACTCGCTCCGAAAGGAGTCGAAGTAATTTCCGCGCCTCTTCCCTATGGGCCGGGTCCCTCTGCATGTCTGCATCTGATGTCGCTGATCAGCTTGCTCGACGAAAAAACAGCGATCGTCGATCTGCCCTGGCTTGCCGTCGAAACCGTCGAACTCCTCAAAGATCGCGGATTCAAATTCGTCGAAATCGATTACTCCGAGCGCGATACGCTCGCCTGCAATGTGCTGGCCCTCGGCGGAAGATGGTTGCTTGCGATTGAAGAGAACCGCAAGACAAACGACCGTTTGCGGCAGGCGGGATTCGACGTGCGCACGTTTCCCGGCAGCGAAATCTGCATCAACGGCAGCGGCGGCCCAACCTGCCTGACGCGGCCGTTATTGCGAGGTGATTAGTCTAGTCAGACTCAAAGACGACCTTCGACGTCTCTGGATCGAAGGGAATTGATGAGTGTTCGTGAATGATCTTCCACGACCCCTGTTCTTTCCTGAATACCACCGTTTCGCGAAGCCAGTTCTGGCTTCCCAGTCTGGTGAAGCGCATCAGGTAGTGCGCTACTGCCAGACTGCCGCTGAGCGTGACGACCATGTCGCGAGTCTCGGCTCCAAACGCAGCGGGAAAGTGGGCGAGGGATGTCTCCCACACGCGCCGCCAGCGGTCGTCATTCGCCATCTGATAGGGCGGCTTCACATTAAATATGACCGCGTCGGGCGAGTAATGGCGCAGGATGCCATCTACGTCTTTTCGGCAGATGGCACGATACAGGTTTGCAATCAGCTCTCGGATTGGTTGCTCGTCAGGATTCATCTGAGGCTCCGGGTAAGAGGAGTCGGGTGCCCCACTTCTGGCCGGTTTGCCAGAAGTGGGGATTTTAATGAAAGCACTTATCTTCAGGCTCTGCCGCCAGCATTGATATGATGTTGTTTCGCAAGTAAATCCCGCACGACGAAGAGCAACAGCCATGGCATTTTATTGCCGGCGATCTTGGATCGTTTTCTTCGGAATGATAACGGCTCTTTCCGCATCGGCGATAGCGCAAACGCCCGCGTCCGAGCCCGTCGTCACGCTCGATACCGTAACAAATTCCCAGCCGCTGCATGACGGCATACAGCTTCAATCCGGGCCGGCGATCGTGCGCGTCACCGCGCTGCGCGACGATATCATCCGCGTCCGCATGGCTCCTGGCAGCGAACTTCCCGAAGACGCCTCGTGGGCCGTTCTTTCCGAGCCGCGCAGCAAATCGGTCGAAGTGCAGCCGAGCAGCGATGCTTCTACCCTCGGATTTCGCACCGCAAAGCTCGACGTTAAAATCGACCGCAATCCGCTGCGCATCGTGATTCGCGATCTCTCGGGCGAAGTTCTTTGCGCCGATGCAGTGGGGCGTCCGGTCAAGTTTCAACTGGGCGGATTCTCCGTCTACAAGCAGATGCTCGGGGGCGAACATTACTTCGGGCTGGGAGATAAAGCTGGGTCCTTCGATCGCGGCAACCAAGCTTACACGCTGTGGAATACCGATATCGGTCCGCAGGAGTCGACCGATCCGCTTTACAAGAGCATTCCATTTTTTCTTGTCGCGCACGGCGAGCGTAGCTACGGCATTTTTCTGGACAACACCTGGCGCACGTGGTTCGACTTCGGCAAGCAGGCGCGCGATGCGATCGCATTCGGCGCGGAGGGCGGGCCGCTCGACTACTACTTCATTTACGGGCCAACACCGAAGCAGGTCGTGGAGAATTATGCGTACCTGACGGGAAAGCCTCCACTGCCGCCGTTGTGGGCGCTGGGATTCCAGCAGTCACGCTACAGTTACACTCCCGAATCGAAGCTGCGCGACATCGCCAACCGCTTGCGGGCCGATCGAATTCCGTCGGACGTGGTTTATCTCGATATCGACTATCAATATAAGAACCGGCCGTTCACGGTGAACCCGCAGACGTTCCCGAATTTCCCCGGGCTGGTGTCAGATCTGCGTAAGCAGCATTTCCATCTCGTTAACATCACCGATCTCCACATTGCTCATGTCGCTAATCAGGGATACATGCCGTACGACACCGGCCACGAGCAGGATCAGTTCGTGAAAAACCCGGATGGAACTGAATTCGTCGGCGTCGTCTGGCCCGGCCCGGCAGTTTTTCCGGACTTCACGCGCGCCCAGACACGCGACTGGTGGGGCGGACTCTACAAAGAATTCGTGCAGGACGGCGTCGCCGGATTCTGGAACGACATGAACGAACCATCCGTCTTCGATGGGCCCGGCAAGACCATGCCGCTGAACACCGTCCATCGCATCGAAGAACCGGGCTTCACTACACGCACGGCGACTCACGCCGAGATTCACAACGTCTTCGGCCTTGAGAACGCGCGCGCCACGTATGAAGGCTTGCTCAAGTTGCGTCCGGACGAGCGGCCGTTTGTGCTGACTCGCGCCACGTTCGCCGGAGGACAGCGCTACGGCTTCACCTGGACCGGCGACAACTCCGCCACATGGAATCATCTTCGTCTCGCGACGCAGATGGTGCTGAACCTCGGCATCAGCGGTATTCCTTTTGTCGGCGCCGACGTGGGCGGATTCAACGGCTCGCCGCCTCCCGCGCTGCTCACGCGCTGGGTGGAACAGGCGGCATTTTCGCCGTTCTTCCGCGATCACGCCACGAAGGGAAGCCTGCCGCACGAGGTTTGGAACAACGGCCCCGAGCAGGAAGCGATTCGCCGTCATTACATTGAGACGCGCTACCGCCTGCTTCCATATTTTTATGCACTAGCGGATGAGTCCTCGCGCACCGGGCTGCCGCTCATGCGTCCCATTTTTCTCGAGTTTCCCGAGATCTTCGCGCCGACCTATCCGGGGTTCGACAACCTGGATACCGAATTTCTTCTCGGCCCCGACCTGCTGATCGCCCCGCCGCCATTCGGAGAAATGGTGAACGACTACGCCGTGTCATTTCCGCCCGGATCGTGGTTCGACTTCTGGACGGGCGAAAAGATGGCCGCCCAACCTCACGCGCCTTCCATCGTCGAGATTGCCAACGCGGGACTGGGTGCGAGCTTCCCCGCCCCCCGCGAAATTCACCCGCCCCTTGATATCCTCCCCGTTTACGTTCGCGCGGGAAGCATCTTGCCAATGGAGCCGCTGATTCAGGACACAGATGAAACGCCAAGCGGACCTCTCGAACTCCGCGTGTATCCGGGGCCGCAGTGCAATGGATTCATCTATCTGGACGACGGCCACACGTTCGACTACCAGCAGGGAAAATTTTTGCGTCAGAACTTTACCTGTCAGTCCGACGACAAGTCCGTCCACATTAAATTCCACGCGCGGCGGGGATCGTATGCCCCGTGGTGGAAGCTGGTCGATGTCATTATCTACGACTGGCCTTCGGCGCATGCAGAGGCAAAATTTTCCAGCAGCACATATCCGCTGAAAACGACCTACGACCCGAAACAGCATGCTCTGCACCTCACCGTGTCCGACGTATCGACCGAGGCGGAGCTGAGCATTCGCGGGAAAACAGCGCACTGATCAGAGGTTTCGCACGCCCGAAAAGCTCGCGCTAAAGATTCACCGGCAGCTTGACGATTCTTTTCTGAATCGCCCACATGACGAGTTCGGCCTTGTTGTGAATTCCGAGCTTTCGCATGAGATTAAATTTGTGGGCTTCCACCGTTTTGACACTCAATTCGAGAATGGCCGCAACAGAGCGCACGGTGCGCCCTTCGGCAAGCAGTTTCAATACCTGGCGCTCGCGCACCGTCAGAGTGGGCTTCTTCGCAAACGCCAGAGGAGCCGCACTCACATCCATTCGAGGGATATCTCGTCCGAACCCGCTCATTGCAGCAGTGTTTCGGATTAACTGAATCAGTTCCCAGGCGGTTGTATGAAGAAGCGTACGCTCAATCCCACGTCCCTCGCCGCGATCCGATTCATCGGCGCTCAAAAGAATCAACTTCGTTCCCGGCGATTCCTGCAAGATTAATTGCGCAGTGCCACCGAATTCGTGTTCGAAAATGTTCGCATCGGCAATCACGATTTGCGGATGATGCTCGTGAATCTTGCGCAGACCTTCGGCCGCATTGCCTGCCACCGCGACGACTTCGACATCGGGTTCGTCTTCGAGCAGACGTTGCAGGCCCTGGCGCAGCAAGACGTGGTCGTGCACCAGAAGACAGCGGATTCTTCTATCGTGCCGCATCTGCGCGTGGGGACACACAGCTTCTCCTCACATGGCCAGAGAGACTGAGACGTGGCGCGGCTCGCCAGGATAGCGCTATGTTACGCAATTCATGCGCGAGCAGGCAAATTGGGCGCAAAGCCGCCGCTCGGACACGGAAAACTCACTGTTCATCAGGTACAATCAAAAATTTATGTTGCGCTATTTCACAGCGGGTGAGTCCCACGGCGAAGCGTTGACTGCTTTCCTGTCCGGAGTTCCTGCCGGGCTGAAAGTCGACCAGGCGTTCGTCGACCGTGAACTCTGGCGCCGCCAGCAGGGTTACGGCCGCGGTGGACGCATGAAGATCGAGCGCGACACTGCCCACATTCTCTCCGGCGTGCATCATGGAATCACGATCGGGTCGCCGATCGCCGTCCAGCTGGAAAATCGGGATTGGAAGAATTGGCAGGAGTCTCTACCTGTCGGCGAGGGAGATCCTGCGAAGCATAAACGAGTTGCGTCTCCGCGGCCAGGCCATGCCGATCTGGCAGGCGCCCTGAAATACAACTTCCCCGAAGCGCGATACATCCTCGAACGCGCTTCGGCTCGCGAGTCCGCGGCCCGTGTCGCCATCGGAGCCATCGCCAAACTCTTCCTGCGTGAGTTAGGAATCGAAGTTCTCAGTCACGTAATCACGACCGGCAGCGTGACGGTGCGTGAGGAAGTTCCGTGGCAGGAGATTCGCAGTCTTTATGATCGCGAGGAAGTGCTGCTGAATTGCGCGAATGCTGACATCGAGCAGCAGATGAAGGAAGAAGTGGACAAGGTTCTCAGGACCGGCGATTCGCTCGGCGGAGTTTTTGAAGTGGTCGCGCACCAGGTTCCTCCGGGATTGGGCACGTTCGCGCAGTGGGACGAGCGCCTCGATGCGCTGCTCGCCGCGGCAGTCATGTCCTTGCAAGCGGTGAAAGCGGTCGAGATCGGATCTGGAGTTTCGGCTGCATTCACTCCGGGATCCCTCGTTCATGACGAGATCGGATATCAGGCCACTTCCGGATTTACATCCTTTTCCCGCACGCACAACAACGCCGGAGGCATCGAGGGCGGCATTTCCAATGGGGAAGAAATCCGGGTCCGTGGATATCTGAAGCCAATTTCCACCTTGCGCCGCCCATTACAATCGGTAGACTTTGCTACGCGCGAGCCGGTGAAAGCCGCTTACGAACGTTCCGATGTCTGCGTCGTGCCGGCGGCCGGAGTCGCCGCCGAGGCAATGGTTGCGCTCACGCTCGCGCGCTGTGCGCTCGACAAATTTGGCGGAGATTCCATGGGCGAGACGTTGCGCAACTTCCAGGGCTACCGCCAGCAACTGAAAGACTTCTGATGATCTATCCCATCGTAAAGTTCGGCAACCCGGTTCTCGAAAAACCTTCGGAAGCGGTTACGGTTTTCGACGAAGAGCTGCAGAAACTCATCGAAGACATGTTCGAGTCGATGTACGCTGCGCATGGCGTCGGCCTCGCCGCGCCGCAGATCGGCATTGGACGCCGCATCGCCGTGATCGACGTAACCTTTAAAGAAGATCCCGAGGCGAAGCTGGTCCTTATCAATCCGGAGATCATTCACACCGAAGGCAAGCATACCCAAAGCGAAGGCTGCCTCAGCATTCCCGATTTCCGCGAGAATGTGACCCGTCCGAACAAAGTAACCGTTCGCGCCCAGGATGTTCACGGAAAGACTTTCGAGAAGACGGGAGAAGAACTGCTTGCGCGCGCGCTCCTGCATGAGACGGACCACCTCAATGGCAAACTCTACATCAGCCACTTGAGCGCCTTGAAGCGCGACCTGATGAAACGCAAAATTCGCAAGCTGATGAAAGCCGGAGAATGGTAGATATTGAGTGATTGAGCAATATGGTGATTGGGTGATTGTGAAGCCTTACGGGCCTCACGCTTGCTTCCGAGGGGCAAATTTCAAGTTACCCAAATGCTAAATCACACAATCACCAAATCACTCAATCACAAAATGGCTCTTGATCTCGTCTTTTGCGGAACTCCGCGCTTTGCCGTTCCTACTCTTGAAGCGCTGGTGGCAGCCGGATTTCACGTTCATCTCGTGGTGACTCAGCCCGATCGTCCGAAGGGGCGAGGCCTTGAACTCGTCGCGTCTCCGGTGAAGGAATGTGCGTTGCGTCTTGGCCTGACCATTACGCAGCCGGATCGCATCAAGGCGAACGACGAATTCCGTGCTCAACTCTCCGCGATTCAGCCCGAAGCAATCATTGTTGTAGGCTACGGCCGCATCATCCCGCAGTGGATGCTCGATCTTCCCCGCATGGGCAACCTTAATCTTCATGCTTCGTTGTTGCCGAAATATCGTGGTGCGGCGCCGATTCAGTGGGCCATTGCGAATGGCGAGTCCGAAACGGGAGTGACAACGATGCGCATCGACGCCGGGCTCGACACCGGCGACATCCTTCTTCAGAAAACTCTGAAGATCAAACCTGACGACACCTCTGAAACGCTCGCGCCGCCTCTCGCTTCGATGGGATCTGAACTCATGGTTGAGACGCTGCAGGGACTTGTGAGCGGTAGCGTTCAACCCAAGCCGCAAGACAACGCTCACGCGACGCTGGCCCCGATCCTGAAGAAGGAAGATGGGCTGATCGATTTCTCGCGATCAGCCCCTGAGATTTTGAACCGCCTCCGCGGATTTCAGCCCTGGCCCGGCGCGTACACAAAATTCCGCGGCAAGAATCTGCAAGTCCTGAAAGCTCAAGCCGTCGAGAAATCATTGCCAGCCGGTGAACTGGCCGCGGAAGGAGACCGCCTCCTCGTTGGATGCGGCCACGATACTTCTTTGGAATTTCTCGAGATTCAACTCGAAGGCAAAAAGCGTACAACCGCTCGTGATTTCGTTCACGGATATCGTCCGCAAAAGGGCGAGAAACTGGGAATCTAAGACTTCTGCGTGGGGACAGCCGCCTCGGCTGTCCGGCGGAGCGAAGCGACGCCGTGTCGCGGCGTTCACACCTGAATTCCCACTACAATCGTTACCTATGCCCGTCTCCCCGGCGCGCGCCGCAGCATTCGACATTCTGTTGCGGATCGAACGCGAGTCTTCCTACGCGTCGGAACTGCTCCACTCCGCCGCTTATGAGCGCCTCTCAGTTCCTGATCATGCGCTGGCGACCGAACTTGTTATGGGAGTTCTCCGCTGGCGTTCACTTCTCGACTATGAAATCGGGAAAGCCTCGTCCACGCAGCTATCGAGGCTCGATCTCGAAGTTCTCATCAGTCTCCGTCTGGCGGTTTACCAGTTCGGATGGCTCGATCGCATTCCGAAACATGCGGTGCTGAATGAAAGTGTCGAACTTGTGAAACGAGCGCGGAAGCGTTCGGCGGCTGGCTTCGTAAACGCAGTCTTGCGGAAACTGGCATCGTCGAAGCCAGGCGCATCGGCTGCAATCGGCGCGAGTCCCAATGCAGAATCGCTCGCTCGTCTCTCCGCGCATCCTCTCTGGATCGTCGAGCGCTGGATCGAGCAATACGGGATCGCAGCCGCAAAGCAGATCTGCGAATACGATCAGTCAGTTCCTGCCACTACAATCCGCCTGCGTGCGCCGAGCGCAGAGCAGAATCTGCTCGACGAACAAGTGGCTCTCGCGCCCGGAGCCTTCATGTCCACGGCGCGAAGAGTGCTCGCCGGAGACGTCAGGAAAACCAACGCGTTCCGCACCCGCGACGTCGTGATTCAAGATGAAGCTTCGCAGTTAGTCGCGGCGCTCGTCGGGAGTGGAGAGAAAATCCTCGACTGTTGCGCCGCCCCGGGAGGCAAGACTCTAGCGATCGCCGATCGGAATCCTTCCGGCTCGATTCTTGCTTCCGAAATTCATCCTCATCGAGCGCGTCTAATGCGCCAACTCACGCAGACCCCGGCGACCTCGAAGCACCCGATCTGCCTGATCGCCGCTGATGCGCAATATCTGCCGACCCAATTTCACTTCGACCGCATCCTTGCCGATGTGCCGTGCTCCGGAACGGGCACCATCGCCCGCAATCCGGAAATCAGGTGGCGACTGAAACCCGACGACCTTCCTGATCTGCACACGCGCCAGGCCGCGATTCTCCGCTCAGCGCTGAATCATCTCGACTCCGGCGGACGCCTTATCTACTCCACCTGTTCTTTGGAGAAAGAAGAAAACGAAGATGTAGTCGAAGAGATCCTGTCTGAAAACAGCGCGATCCGAATGATCGACTGCAGAACAGAACTCGAGCGCCTGCAAACGGCAGGAGAGTTGGTTTGGACAGATCTCGACTCGCTCGTTCGCGGCCCATATCTGCGAACCGTCCCCGGTGTGCATCCGTGCGACGGCTTCTTCGCGGCGATTCTTGAACGGAGATGAGCCGGATTGTTCACCACGGAGACACCGAGTCACGGAGTTTCAGAAGGAAAAGAAATATTGCGGATTTTGCTGCCAACCCCGCTGAGCTTCAGCTGATCGAGAAAAGCCAAAGGTCTGAAGAAAGCTCCGTGTCTCCGTGCCTCCGTGGTGAGAAGACTAGCGCACTTCGAAGCTCACCGTACTCCCCGCCGCCACCTTCTGCCCCGGCGCGGGCACTTGCGCCACGACGATGCTGGCCGGAGATGGCTGTGCCGGAGCTGGCAACGCTTGCGCCGGAGGCGTTTGC
>DATEJO010000208.1:0-6885 GCA_035277905.1 Candidatus Sulfotelmatobacter sp. | reverse complement strand
CCCGGCCAAGTAAAGGCAACGTAGCGAGAGCCGCCTCGGCTGTTGGTCGAGGACGGGCCGGTTTGAATATCAACGACTGCAGATTGTGGGAGGAGAAGATTCGGGACAAGTGGTAGAGAGAAGGCGAAACAAAATCCCAACTTCTCGCGCAAAAGGCGCGCGAGAAATGGGGCACCCGAAGAGAGTGTATCTACTGGTGGCCGCTTACGCGCCGTGGCACTTCTTGTACTTCTTGCCTGAGCCGCAGGGGCAGGGATCGTTGCGGCCGACCTTTTCTTGTCCGCGGACGACTTGCTGCACCTGCTGCACCTCGCCGCCGCCCGCCATGCGAGCCTGCTCGAGTTCGCGGCGCTTGCGGCGCATGAAGGCTTCTTCGAGTTCATCGGCCGACGTCGAGACCATCCTTGGAGGACGCCGTCCATTGCCGTCTCCACCGCGCAGCACGGGGACTCCCGCTTCCGGTCCGCCTTGGCCGGCAGGTCCGGCCGGGGGCTGTCCGCCCGCTGCCGCATCCGGAGGACGCTCCAGAATCTGCATCAGGTAGAGATAGCGAACCGTGTCTTCCTGGAAGCGCTGCATCATCGCTTCGAACATGTCGAAGGATTCTTTCTTGTACTCGACCAGAGGATCGTGCTGGCCGTATCCGCGCAGCCCGATGCCTTCCTTCAGGTGATCCATGCCGAGCAGGTGGTCTTTCCACTGCTGGTCGATCACGCTCAGCATGATCATGCGCTCGTGATGGCGCATGGCATCCGGGCCGATCAGTTTTTCCTTCGCGTCGTAGCGCTCTTTGAGCCTGTCGAAGATCGCGTCGCCGAGTTCCTGCCGGTTCAGTTCCTCCGGCTTCACGCCCTCGGCGAGAAAATCGACTCCGAAGCGTGTGAAGACAGCATCCTTCAGGCCTTTGATGTTCCAGTCGTCAACGTGCGCCTTGGGCGGGCAGAACTCCTCGAGCAGATCGCCGAGAATGGAAGAAACGTAATCTTCGAGGATCAGGTCTTTCTGATCGAGCCCTTCCAGCAATTGGCGGCGCAGACCGTAGACAGCCTCGCGCTGCTTGTTCATCACGTCGTCGTACTCGAGCAGGTGTTTACGGGATTCGAAATGCTGTGCCTCGACCGTCTCCTGCGCCTTCTCGATGCGTCGGCTGATGAGCTTCGACTCGATCGGGACTCCTTCTTCCATGCCGAGTTTCTGAAGCAGGGTCGAGACCCACTCCTTGGCGAAGATGCGCATCAGGTCATCTTCGAGCGCGAGATAGAAGCGCGAAGAGCCGGGATCGCCCTGGCGTCCGGCGCGTCCACGAAGCTGGTTATCGATACGCCGGGACTCGTGCCGCTCGGTGCCGAGGATGTGCAAGCCGCCAACCGCAATCACCTCGTCGTGCTCTTTATCGGTGTCCACCTTGTGGCGATTGAAGGCATCGGTCCATTTGTCGGTTGGAACGGTGAATTCGTTTCCGTTGTAGTAGAAGACGGAGGTCTCGCCGCCTTCCTGCGGGCCTTCGATCTTGCCCTGCGCCACGCGCAACTGCTGCGCGATTCCCTTCTTGACCATCTCCTGCTTGGCCATGAATTCGGGATTGCCGCCGAGCAGAATGTCGGTACCGCGGCCGGCCATGTTGGTGGCGATCGTGACCATGCCTTTGCGTCCGGCCTGGGCAACGATTTCCGCCTCGCGCTCGTGGAACTTGGCGTTCAGCACGACATGCTTCACGCCTTTTTTCTTCAGCAACTCAGACAGACGCTCGGATTTTTCGACCGACGTCGTGCCGACGAGCGTGGGTTGACCTACGGCGGACAATTTCTGAATCTCGTCGGCGACCGCGAAATATTTTTCCTTCTCGGTGCGGTAAACAACGTCGGGATTTTCGACGCGCAAAAGAGTCTTGTTCGTCGGAATGACGACCACATCGAGCTTGTAGATGTTGTCGAATTCGGCCGCTTCCGTTTCCGCGGTTCCGGTCATGCCGGCCAGTTTCTTGAACATGCGGAAATAATTCTGGAAGGTGATCGTGGCCAGCGTCTGGTTTTCGCGCTCGATCTTCACGCCTTCTTTGGCTTCCACCGCCTGGTGCAGGCCATCGGACCAGCGGCGCCCAGGCATCATGCGTCCGGTGAATTCGTCGACGATGATGACTTCCCCGTCTTTCACGACATACTCGACGTCGCGGCGATACAGCGCGTGGGCCTTGATCGCTGTGTCGACGTGGTGCTTCCATCCCCAATTCTCGGGATCGGCGATGTTTCCGATGCCGAGCAGCCCTTCGACTTTTTCCCAGCCCTCATCGGTGACGGTGATGTTCTTGTGCTTCTCATCAATCGCGTAGTCGCCGGTGAGGAGCGTTCGCTGGGGATCGTTGCCCGCCTGGTTGAGGTCTTTGATCAGTATTTCGGCCCGCTCTGGCGAAAACTTTCCTGCCTCCAATGCCGCGCGCAATTCATCCTGCGTCAGTTCTTCGCCCCTTTCCAGCTTCGGAACGATGCGGTTGACCTTGTAGTACTTGTCGGTCGACTCTTCGCTGGCGCCGGAGATGATCAGGGGCGTGCGGGCTTCGTCGATCAGGATGGAGTCGACTTCGTCGACGATCGCGAAATTGTGTCCGCGCTGGACGCAATCGCGGAGATCGAACTTCATGTTGTCGCGCAGGTAGTCGAATCCGAATTCGTTGTTCGTGCCGTAGGTCACGTCGGCGGCGTAGGCGGCGCGGCGCTCCTCGTCGTCGAGATCGTGGACAATCACGCCGACCGTCAGCCCCAGGAAGCGGTAGAGCTTGCCCATCCACTCGGAGTCGCGCTTGGCCAGATAGTCGTTGACGGTGACAACGTGGACTCCGCGGCCGCTGAGCGCGTTGAGATATACCGGAAGAGTCGCGACCAGCGTTTTGCCCTCGCCGGTCTTCATTTCGGCGATCTTCCCGCTGTGCAGTACCATGCCGCCGATCAGTTGCACGTCGAAGTGCCGCATATTGAGGACGCGGCGGCCGGCCTCGCGGACCACGGCAAAGGCCTCGACCAGGATGTCTTCCAGGACCTCCTGCAGGGCCTCGTACTGTTCCTTTTCCTGCCGCTTGATGCGGTCTACATCGTCATCCTCTTCGGAATCTGCGGCCGCATCCGCGCCGGCAGGAGGATTGCCATTCGCGCCGGCGAACCGGCTCATTCTTTCCTGGATGCGCTTGCGGAACTCATCGGTTTTCGCGCGCAACTCGTCGTCCGAGAGCTTCTGCATCTCGGGCTCCAGCGCATTGATGGCGCGCACGTTCGGCATCAGTGACTTGATGAGGCGCTGGTTCTTGGTGCCGAAAACCTGACCTAGAAATTTGTTGATCAAACGGGAAATCCTTCAAACGGGCAGACTGCACCCAAGGTATCTTCTTATGGTTTAGAAGCTATCTTTAGAAGCCTAGCATATTAGATGCGCCAGCATCTCCTCAGGAATGTGCTCGTTACCTTCAGTATAATGTCCCCGTCCGGAAGACGGAGGCCCCTATGACGGCACGCCGCCCCTCCCTGCTGGTTTTGGCGCTCGTATTGGCCGTCCCCGCGATCGCGAAAGACAAGAAGAAGGCAATCCTGCCCGGCTACATTCTGCAGGCTCGCACGGTCGCGGTCGTAATCGATCCGGACGCGGGCGAACCTTTGGACCAACCGAACGCGAACGTCACCGCCCGCGAAAATGTCGAAAAGGCGCTGATGGAATGGAAGCGATATGACGTCCTGATGGATGGGATGAACCCTGACCTGATCATCGTCGTCCGCACCGGCAACGGTAAGATGACGCGCCCCACCATCGCAGGTGGCCCAATCGACCGGCGTCCGGGATACGGGCAAGGTACGGACGACACGATTCGCATCGGAGGACAGCAGGGGCAACCTCCGCCACTGAGCGATCCGAGCGCCGCGCCGCCGAATCGCGGGCCTCATGTGAGCAACGAGGCCGGCATGTCGGAAGATTCCTTCGCGGTTTATCGCGGAGACGTGACCGATCCGCTGGATGCTCCCGCGGCGTGGCGGTATGTGGCGAAAGATTGCCTGCGCGCTCCCGAGGTGACCGCGGTCGAAAAATTCCGCAAGGCCGTGGCGGACTCAGAACAGGCGCTGCAGCAGCAGACAAAGAAGAAGCCCTAAAGTCAGTCGCCCGCCTGAGATGCTGGTGATACGTCGGGCTGCAAGCTGGATGTTTCCGCCGATGCGCGATCAGGGGCGACGGGCACGATGGCAGTAATCCTCGTTCCGCGCCCCGATTTTCCACAACCCTGTGAGTGGATTTCTAATGTTCCACCTAACAGGCGGAGCCGCTCCTTCATCCCTCGCAATCCGACTCCACTCTGGGTTGACGATTCCAGATTAGCCAGCCTTTCGAGAGGGATTCCCTTCCCAGCGTCCTCGATCTCCACTCTCAAACATGTTTCTTGCTGTGCGATGCGGATCATCGCTGTGGAGCTTTCAGAGTGGCGATGGATGTTGGTGAGGCACTCCTGAATCACGCGGAAAATAGAAAGCTCCACTTCCCTTGGTAACCGGTCAAGATCAGGCGAAATCTGCAGGCCGGTTTCAATCTTGCTGCGTCTTGAGAATCCATCGACGTAGCACTGAACGGCAGACGCCAGCCCCGCCTCTTCCAGCAATGGAGGGTGTAGAAGGTACGAGATCGTGCGAATCTGCTTGGACACCTCGTCGACCATCGAACCGTTCTCGGCGACGCGTCTTGCCGCATCGGGACTCAGCCGGGCAACCTCCGTCTGTACCAACGCGATATTCATGCTGATGCCCGCGAGCAACTGGCCAACGCTGTCGTGCAGCTCGCGCGCAATGCGACGACGCTCTTCCTCCTGCAAGGTAGTGATGCGTGCATTCAGCACCTCGAGCTGCCGCGTCTTGCGGTGAAGATCGGCAAACACCCTTACCTTTGCCTGCAACAATGGCGGGGAGATTGGAACGAGGACATAATCCACGGCCCCATGCTCGTAGCCTTTCATCCTGTCGAGATCGGTCATGTGGATGCCCGAGACAAAGATGATGGGGGTGTTCTGAAAGCGCGGGTGCTGGTGGATCATCTCGGCCGTTTCAAAGCCGTTCATCCCCGGCATGCTCACATCCATCAAGATCAAAGCCACGTCCTGCTTCAGCAATTGTTCCAGAGCTTCGATACCGGAGTGCGCGATGATGAGATTTTCACCCAGCTCGGAGAGCATGGCTTCATAGGTGAGTAATTTGCTGTGCTGGTCATCGACCAGCAAGATGTTCATTCTGTCATCCACAACCTTTGGCCTCCGCCTGGGGAGAGCCGCTCAGGAAGTAACACTGCGGCGCTACAGTGCAGAACTGCTTCAAAGTAAGCCCAAAGGATTCTGCGGAGAAATACAGGAAACAGGGTATCCGTGCTCTGGTTTTGTCCTCATGCCAACCGACTGGAGGACAACGGAGAAGCCGCCGCCGGAAGCATCGTTTCGATCATGTCCGCAGAGGTCCCTCCGCACGGGCAAAGCCATCTGTCCTTCCTGTCTTCGCGCGTGGTGACGAGTGTTACGGCACTCAATGTATCCACCTCCGCGATGCGCGCGGCATCTATCTTCCCGGAGATGGACGAAAATGAAGCGCGGCCCCGCTCCAGTCTCGAATCCGATGATCGTAAAGAATCTCGTCTCGGAGATTAGCCGACTGAGCGAACAACAAACCGATGCTCTGCATGGCGCAGCCTTCGTGCGGATGACAGAGACCGAGGAACGCGCCTGCGAACAGCGACGGAAGAAACTTCGCGAACTGGTACGTGAACTTGAAGTACTTGCGTCACGGAGGGCAGCATGAAAAAGACGCGAAGAACGCTGCACGGCAAGGTTCTCAAGGTGATCAAGCCAAGATACACAACAGAGCCGGAAAAAGCAGAGATTGCCATTGAAGAAGCAGACCACCTTTACAAGGAAATCCGCGTGGAAAATCTGGTGACGGACGAGAAAGGCCGCAGAGCCACGTTGAAGCCGGGAGCCAATGTCGAGATAGTGCTCGAAGCGGATCCTGAAGCGACGACGAAAGAACACTGAAAGTAAGACGGGCAGTCAGGTACGGTGAATCCCCTAAGGGAAACGCTGTACGCCGGTTACTAGACTCTTTTCCGGATAGCCGCTGCTGGTCGCGTGTCCTACGCTTATTTTGAATATCCGGGACATGCCGGCTCTAAGCAGGAAACCCACTTCGAGCAAACAGTCTGGATGATGAAATGTGAAGGTGTCCGCCCGGAGAAGCTATGCCTGAACGCGCGCTTCGTGTACTGGTAGTCGACGACAATGAAAGCGTTCGTCGCAGCATCTGCCAAGTCCTACGTTCCCAAAGCGACATGGAAGTCGTGTGCGAAGCGGTGGACGGCCTGGACGCCATCCGCAAGACCAGGGAACATCGGCCCGATGTCGCTCTGGTCGATATCACGATGCCAACCATGCATGGTCTGGAAGTGGCCGAGGTTCTTAAGCGAGATTTTCCTTCCGTTCAGGTCGTCATCGTCAGCCAGCACGATTCGCGCGGATTTCAGTGGGCCGCATTAGCCGCCGGCGTGAGCGGCTATATCGTCAAGAGCAATGTTGGCAGAGACCTGATCCCTGAGTTGCGAAGGATTCAAGCTTTGCGAAAATCTGCCTGAGCACGAACCGCTGAAGATACCTAGTGTGTGCGCGGGACTGTGCCGGTCACTTCAGCTTCAAGCGTCAGCACGATCTGCGCACCAGCGGCAAGAGCAACAGGCTCTCCATCCAGACCCGTCAGCTGGTTTTCTATCCGTATCTCCCGGTAAAGATCGTCAGCACCGGAAACCGAAATCTCCACCTTGCGATTCGGTCCATCGGCGGATGGAAGCAGGCGCCTGGCGGTGGCCAGCATGCTCACCCACGGC
>DATEJO010000207.1:0-27193 GCA_035277905.1 Candidatus Sulfotelmatobacter sp. | reverse complement strand
GGCGATTGCAGTCGATGATGCCAATTAGACTGTCGAGCTGATAGTGTCCGGCTTCCATGGCGGCTTCCCAGACCTGGCCTTCCTGCTGCTCGCCATCGCCCATGATGCAGAAGATCTTGTGATGCTTGTTGTTCAAGCGGGCGGCGAGACCCATGCCAACGGCAATGCTGAGGCCTTGTCCGAGCGATCCGGTGGAGACTTCGACTCCGGGCAGCTTCAGCCAATGCGGATGTCCCTGAAATGGCGAACTCAGCTTGCGAAGAGTGACCACGTCGTCGAGGGGACAGAATCCGGCGAAGGCCAGCCCGAGATAGAGGCTGGGTGCCTTGTGGCCAGTGGACCAGATGATGCGGTCACGATCGGGCCAGTTGGGATTCTGGGGATCATGGGTCGCGAAGTGGAGATAGAGGGCCGCGGCGATGTCCATGATGGAGAGCGTTCCGCCAGCGTGTCCGGAGCCGGCTGCGTGGAGCGCGACAAGATCGTAGCCGCGCATGAGGTTCGCGGCGTCTTTCAGCTGTTCGATGGAGTAGTGGCGGACGATCTCGCCCGATGTGGAGTTTGTCAGGGGCATGGCAATCCCTTTCTGCGCAGCCGGTATTGGCCCGCAGTTAGCTGTTGCGAGGTTAGGCGGATCGGCGGGCGGAGGCCGTGATTGAGATCACACGAGGCGGTGAGGCGAGGGTCGGGGCAGCAAGGCTACGGTTTCGAGTTGCTTGCCGGATTGTCGCCACGACAGACGGCATAGCAGGTGATGCCTCCGACAATAGCGCCGGCGGACCACTTCGCCCACGGGGAATTCAGGATTGGGCCGATGCCCTGCACGGGTTGCGATGGCGGAATGTAACCAGCGCTGCATTTGTCGTCGCGCTTCTTGTTTTCGCCCTGCCGAACGATCGACTGACCGGAGCGGCCGGTCTGGCGAGTGTCTTGGAAGTTCTTCTTGCGTTCGTTGATATAGACATCGCTCTGAAGCGCCGACACTTCCATCGTGCCGTTCGTATCGGAGACTTCGTAGTGAGTCCAGACAGTGGTGTTCACGGGGACGACGGTGAGGCATCCGACGCGGACGCGCAATCCGCGGCTGGTATTGACCGAGACTTCTCCGTGGTCGAGGACAAGGACGTCGCCTTCAAACTGGACCATAGATTCGGGGGAAATTTCGGCAGTAGAGCCGGTGACTTCGATTCGGGCTGCTGCTTTCTTTTGGGTTTCGATCAGATCGTCCGTGAAGATCGCGATGGACGCGGGGATGAGCTTGCCGTTGACGTAGGTGTCCTGCCCGTTGGTGCGCAGGATGGCAGCGGAAGACTCCTGAGCCGACACGCAGACTGGAAAGACGCCGATCAAAACGAGACTTATAAGTTTTCGCCAACCGAACAGGGTCCACCCCAATCCGCGCTCTTCTGCTGAGACAAGGGTAGCGGAGGCTTTCGCCTGAAACTATTGGCAGGCTTGATGACCGGGTCATTGCCTGAAACTTGTAAGAGCCCCGACCTAACCGCACAAACCCCGGTTTAGATGGGGCACCCGCTTATGCGCTAGGGCTTCTGGCCTGAGGTGAATGTGGTCCATGGGCCCGCTTTCATGTCGTGAAGCAAGGGTTTCTGCCAAGAATATTCCGGATGGTGCTCGAGGAAACTGTCGGCGAGGAAGTCCGCGCCGCAGGGATGTCCGGCGCGGGCAACGATACTCATATTTGCGGCCATGGAACTGTCCGTAGCTTTGCCTTGAACGGCGCCGCCGGGATTGTAGGCCTTCCAGTCCCATTCTTTGACGCCGCGCGGAGAAGCGTCGACGTGGCCGCAGAGGGTGCGCTCATCCGCGTGTTCTTTTTTCTCGTAGCTGTCAAAGTGGTCGGAGAGGAATTGCTCGGCCACGTTGACGTCGATCTTGCCCTTCGATCCCCGCATGAGTTCTTCCCAGCGGATGTGACGGGCATTAGGCGAGGATGAGGCATCGTTGGGGTCGAAGGTGGTTTCGTCTTTGATCACGTTGGGATCGCGGGCGAAGTTCGAACTGACGTAATATCCGTCTTTGGTGCGCCAGAGCGGGGTGTTTTTCAGGCCGAGTTCGAGATAGGCGATCTCGCCGGTCTTGCGGTCGCCGATCAACCAGTCGTTAGCGTATCCGCCGTTGTTGCCTTCCTTAATGATGCTTACATAGTCGTCGATGCTGTTGGCGTACTGCAGCGCCTTGCGCGAGCGCATGAACTCGGGCTTGCCGTTCGGATCCCAGCCTTCGAACTGGGTGATCGTGGTTTCGGTGATCATGATTCCGGCGGAGTTGATGCCGAAATCGTCGTCGCTGGTGATGACGCCGGGAAAGCCGTCCATCAGGATGCGATTGCCGTGCTCGGGCTGGATATCGAAGATGACGACCCAGCGTTCGCCCGCGAGATAGCTGGTCCAGTTATTATGGGCGATGACGATCTGATGATCCTTGGTCATGCTGCCAGTCGCGATGAAGGCGCTGCAATTGCCGGGAGCCACGAGCTTCGGGTGCTGGGCAGATTTCTTCTGTGACTGTTTGTGCGCCGATTGCTTTTCCAGCCAAGGCAGGTAGTAGTCGGGGACTTCTTCGAACGCATTCAGGGCGACGATATCGTAGACGTCGAGATTCACTCCGTGAGCTTTGACGCCGTCAGCAATTCCCTGCAGCTCCTGTTGATATTCCGGGTCGATATGCGGCCAGAGCATCTGGCGGGCGGTGGTGCGGAAGAATTCCCAGTCGCGCTTGGTCTGGTGAGTGTCGAACAGCTTGATCGCGGCGAAGGCGTCGGCGATTTCGGAGGCGAGGAGATAGCCGTGCTGGAATCCGATGTCGGCGGGAGAGCCTTCGAGATGAACGTAGGTCCAGCCGCCGTCTTGAAAACGATAGGCCTTTTGCAGGCGAGGATCGGAGGAATCGGCCGCGGAGGCGATCGATGCGCAGAGCGAAACAAGTACGAGCAGAACAATCACGTGACGGTTCATCATGGGGCCCCCCAGGAGCTCGAAAATGTGCCGCAACATTCTAGCCTAAGCCGGCGACTTCAAGTGCGGAGCAAAGGGTCTCTCCACTCCGCATAGCCTTCGCTTCGCGAACGCAATGCTCCGGTCGAGATGACAGTGTTAGATGTCGGTGCGCTCGTCAGGATGACGGCTGAGGTACCAGCATGGCAGGGCGTCTGCGTGAGGATAGAGAGCGTGGACACAGGGTTCCTGCTGCGGCGGATCGAAGATGAATTGTGTTTTGCCGTTTTTCTGAAGAACAGCGTAGTAGTGATTGACCGTGACCGATCCGTAGGCGTTGTGGTTGGTTGCGACGCGAAGGCGGAAGATCAGGAAATCGACTCCGAATGTAAGGACTGCGATTGCCAACAGGCAGAGGAGTGTCGCCATGAAAATGCGGCGAAGGCGATCCCTCAGGTTGTATGCCTCGGCCATGAGGCGAGATTATATGCCTGCATTTGCCGCGCAACAGATGTCGCGGGTCGTCGGCCTTGCGAGGGGTGCTAAGACGCGGGTCGTTGACAATTTAGCTGTCCACAGGCAAACTACCGCATTCGCCGGGAATCGCTTCTGGCGAGCGTCTAGGACGGGGTTTCCGCAGTTTCGCCCTTTCCGTCGTATACTCAATATTTCATTTCGTCCATGGCCATGACCGAGCAACGCGTGTCGTACACGCTGGATTCCTCGATAGAGACGATCGACCGTGCAGAGGAGAAGGCCACCCATATTGCTACTGAGCTGGGATTTGGCGAGGACGAGATCATGCAGATTTCCATGGCGGTGCGGGAAGGCGCGGTCAACGCCGTTCTGCATGGCAATGCCTATGCCCCCGATAAAAAAGTGACGCTGGCGTTCGAGCGGACCGGACAGGACTTGATCATCACGATCAAGGATCAGGGGCCGGGGATGGATCTGAGCAAGATCCCGAATCCCCTCGCGCCGGAGAATCTGCTGAAGACTTCGGGGCGTGGAATTTTCCTAATGCGCTCGTTCATGGATGTGGTGGAGATTCGCCCGTCCTCGGCGGGCACCGAACTTAAATTGATCAAGCACGTCCACGGGCCAACCGCGGGCGGCAAGGAGGCTTCCCAGTGAGCATGAAGGTTGGTAGTCGGCAGGTGGATGGAGTCACAATTTTGGATTGCAGCGGGCGCATTACCCTGGGCGAGGGCAGCGTTGTCCTTCGCGACACGGTTCGCGACCTGCTGGGCAAGGGACAGAAGAAGATCGTGCTGAATCTGGCGGACGTGAATTACATCGACAGCTCAGGGATCGGCGAACTGGTCAGTGCCTTCACGACGACGAAGAATCAGGGCGGCGAACTGAAGCTGCTGAATTTGACCAAGAAAGTGAACGATCTGCTTCAGATCACCAAGCTCTACACAGTGTTCGACGTAAAGGACGACGAAGCGTCGGCCGTGAAGTCGTTCAAGTAGTCTGGAGGCGAGAGTCTCAAGGTTCCGGCGAGGGGATTGGCGTGGCCAATCCCCTCGTTGTGCTCTGGGTTCAAAGACCGAAGGAGGCTGCTGTGACGAAGATCCTGCCAACGGCTTTTTCGCGGACTTCTCGTCTGGAACGATCAAGCTGCTGACTGGATCCCCTTACGGGGCAGGTACGGGCCCACTGGAACTGACCGCGTCTGCTTTTGTCGTGAGGGATCCTCCGTAGCGCATGGCGTTTCCCTCACATTCTCCTTCGGATTTATGCAGACGACGTCCCATTCTGGAACGTTCTGGCGCATTTATTTCGCTCCGTTTCGATCTCCCGAGCTCACCGTTCATACAATGAAGGCATGAATGGTTGCGCTATGAGATCTGTCCGGATCGCCGCTGTGTTCATGGCCCTCATTGCTGTCCTATTCGCCGCTGCGCACGCGCTTGCCTCCGACTGTGTGCCTATCCAGGAAGCTGGGCAGCATGTGGGCGAGACAAAGTGCGTGACCGGGAAAGTGCATCGCGTGAGCGTCGGCGCGAAGGGAGTGCACTTCCTGAATTTCTGCGAAGATCAGCTGGCGTGCCCGTTTTCCGTGGTCGTTTTCTCTAGTGATCTTAAGGACGTGGGCGATGTCCGGCGCCTAGCTGGGCGGATGATCGAGATTCGCGGCGATGTGAAGCTCTACGACGGCAAGCCGGAAATTATTCTGCGGCGAATCGGCCAGATCACGGGGGGAGCGGCAATGATTCCTCCCTTGCCCAAGAACTACGATGTCGAGAATCGCGGGCACTTCAGCGCCGGGAGATTGTATCCGTCGAAGAAGCCAACCAAGAAGAAGACTGCGCCGAATCCGACGGCCACCTACGATACGGGGGACTCGAGCGATACCGATTGATCGGTCATCCCTTCCCCGCCATTTCCAACAGACTTTCAATCTCTGCCCCATACGCGTAACAACCTACGTTTCGGCGAAAACGTCTCGTATACTGTTCGGCGAAATATGGCTCCTGACATGGACTCTCAAACTGGAATCACTCGCCGGACTGCTATGGCTCTATTAGGTACCGCAGGCATAGGGCTGGCTGTTCACGGGCTTCCCTCGTATGCGGAGAGCGCGAGGACTGACGATCTGGACAAGCTGTTGCCGAAATTGAGCGAACGGTCGCGGGCGTTATTGCGGCAGGCTCTGACGGAACCCGAGTACAGCGGACAGATCAGGGCCTCTGCAGCAGCAAAGCTCGCGCAGAACGAGGGAATGAGTGTCGATCAGTTGATGGTCGCGCTGATTCCGCTGGCACAGAGTTATTCCCTGGCGCCGATTTCCAATTTCCACGTTGGCGTGGTGGTACGCGGGGCGAGCGGATGCCTGTACACGGGCGCGAACATTGAGATCCCCGGGCAATGCCTCGGATTTGCGGTACACGCGGAACAGTCCGCGCTTTCGAACGCATACATGCACCAGGAGGAGTCTGTCCCTGCGTTGGCCGTGGGAGGCGCGCCGTGCGGACATTGCCGTCAGTTCATGGAAGAGATGTCTCCCGATGGCGAGATGTCGATCTTGATTCCGAATGCGGCGCCAGTAAAGCTTTCCGTACTATTGCCTTCGGCGTTCAGTCCGGCGGCTCTGGGCATGAAGCATGGAGCGTTTCCGATAAACGAATCGGGACTCGTGCTGGCAAACACTCCGTCGGATCCGTTGGCCGTGGCCGCGTTAGACGCTGCCAGAAAGTCCTACGCGCCGTATAGCAAGTCGCAATCGGGAGTGGCGATTCGGACGTCCAAGGACCGCATCTATCGCGGTTCTTATATCGAGAATGTGGCATTCAATCCGAGTCTTTCGCCGTTACAGATCGCGTTGGCGCAGATGCTCGCGGGCGGGGATGCATACTCGACCATTTCGGCGGTCGCGCTGGTGGAAGTGTCGGGATCACCCATCAGTCAGAGGCCGGTGTCAGAGATTGTGCTGGGGGCGATTGCTCCGAACGTCAAGCTGGCTGTGCTGGCTGCGAGCGCACAGTAAGGTTGTTTTCGTTCGAGATGCTCTATCGACTCGCAAAACAAAGGTCCCTACGCTCCGCGGGAAATGATAGTGCAGATCGCATTTACATCTAAACCATTCCTTTGCGCAATTCTTCCAGCGGATATTTTGTGCCGCGCCAGACGATGCCGTCATTCCAAAGCGTGAGAATCGTCGAGCGCAGCAATGTGTAGATGAACAGCGCTGTGCTGACCGGATGCAGCAGAAAGTAGTAGGACGGCACCGATGAGCGCCAGGATATCCCAAGGTAGATCAGGAACAGCGATCCGAGCGCGATGGCGTAAGGGAGGCGCGCCCAGCCGTGCGCGAGCGATATCCCGAGAAATGGGCCGAAATTCAGGAATGCGAGGCCGATTACTGAGAGAATGGTCCGCCACAATTGAAATGACAAGACGGCGAAGAAATTCTTGGTCAGATTGTTGACGATTCCGAAGGCGCCGCGGCCCCAGCGGATGGAGATTAAGTCTCCGCCGAAAACATTCCGCTGCGCGAATCCGGCTTTCTTGACTACTTTTCCCAGCTTCATATCGTCGAGCACTTCCATGCGCAGGGCCTGGTAGGTTCCGACCGCATCGTAGACGCTGCGGCGGACGAGATTGAACGCGCCTACGCCCATGTGATCGTCGGTGCTGGGATCGGCGACTTTCCAGGGACGATGCCCGAACATGAACATCGTCTGGAAGAAGGCGATCATCATGTATTCGCCGGGACGCTTCATGATCATGCGGGGAAAGAGGACGACGTGGTCGGCGGGCTCCGCTTCGGCATAGGACAGAGCGCGGCGCAGCGAATCGTGCTTGAATAGGACGTCTGCGTCAGTGAAGAGCAGCCAGTCACCGGTGGCGAGGTTGGCAGCGGTCCACATTGCGTGGGTTTTGCCGAGCCAGCCCGGGGGGAGTTCGTTGTGATGGATTACGCGGAGACTGGATTTTGCGGAACCGCTCTGCGCAATGCGCTGCATGATCTCCCCGGTGCGGTCTGTGGAGCGGTCGTTGACGGCTATCACTTCATAGTTGTCATAGTCGAGCGAGAGCAGCGTTTGCAATGCCTGCGCGATGTTGGCTTCTTCGTTGCGTGCGGGAACGATGATTGATACGCGAGGATTGCCGGAGGGAGAGACCGGATTTCGGTTCCACTCGGGACGGGACACATCAGCGACGCTGGGCATGCCGAGTGCCGCGTCTACGATACGGGAAAACCAGGCTAGGGCGAGGATGATGCCTGCGATCCAGTAGAAATAGGTCATCCGGCTAAGTTTTCCGCGCTTCGATCGCAATGTTTGCGTCGGTGACTACGGGCGCGAACTTCATTCCGTAAAACAGTATGGCAGAGGATAGACCGATGGCGACGACCGGCCCCAGAAAAGCCAACTGCAAGGAATAGTGATCTGAAAGATAGCCGATGAGGTAAGCGGATGGAACGTCACCCAGCAAATGGAAGATAAAAATGTTGGCCGCGAGAGCCATCGCGCGAATCGGCGCACTTACCGAGTTTATGACGGCAGCATTCAGCGGCCCGGTGTTGAGCAGCAGCAGAAATTCGGCGAGAAAGATCCCGACGATCATTTGGGTCCCGACGGTGTAGAGAGCGAGCCACATGGCGGGTATTCCCAGCGCCAAACTCACGGCGGAAACAAGATAGTGCGCAGTGCGGGTGCGGCGCAGAATGTAGTCGGAGAGCCATCCGCCTGCCAGTGAAGCTACCAGACCGTTGACGGCGATGCTCAGGCCGAAAAGATCATTCGCCTGCCCGAGCGTGTAGCCCCTGGCACGATGCAGGAAGGTCGGCATCCAAACCTGGAGCCCTCCGAGCGCGAACGTCATCATGGCCATGCCGAGGGTCGCGGTGAGGAAGGCGGGATTATGGGCAAGGCCTTTCAGCGTGTCCCGATCTGGCGTTTTTTCGTGTGGATCATAAAGGCCAAGCGGCGGCTCGGGAATCAGAAGCAGCAGCAAGGACAGCACGACGCCCGGAGCGGCGCCGACATAAAACGGTGCGCGCCATCCGTAAGCTGGCCCCATAAAACCGCCTAAAATGTATCCGAGCGCCGTGCCGACCGGAATCGCGAGGTAGAAGATTCCCATCACTCGTCCGCGTTGGCGCTCGGGAAACATGTCAGCCACAAAGGTCGGCGAGAGGATGACGAAGCTGGCCTCGCCTATTCCTACAAGCGTGTGGCGAACCAGCAGTTCGGTGAAGTTATGGGTAACGGCTGTCAGCAGTGTGGCAAAACTCCAAATCAAACCGCCGGCCACGATGACTTTCTTTCTCGAGAATCGGACAGACAGTGGCCCCATGAAGGGCGCGGCACACATGTAAAAGATAAAGAAGACGCTGGTCAGCATGCCGAAGGTGGCATCGCTGCGATGAAATTCCTGTTTTATCAACTCCTGTACCGCGAACAAAACGGAGCGGTCGATGTAATTGAATAGATTCAGCGCGGTAAGCAACGCGAGCGCTGTCTTGGGATAGAGCTTTAGTGAGGGCACGGGTCTGGCGAATATAGCACGCCCGGATGAACGCTTTATTTACCACTCGGTCGCGGCCACTTGGCCAGGATTGTCGTGGAGATTCCGCCGCGAGGACGAAACTCTCCGTGGACCTCGGCCCAGATTGGCTTGGCCCACTTCACGACGTCTTCGAGAACCTGATTGACGACGTTTTCCTGAAAGATGCCGAGATTGCGGTAGGACTGAAGATATTCCTTCAGAGATTTCAACTCGAGGCAGCGCTTGTCGGGCATGTATCGAATTTTGAGCACTCCGAAGTCGGGCAGCCCGGTTTTTGGACAAACCGAGGTGAACTCGGGATCGTCGACCACGATTTCGTATCCGGGAAACTGGTTGGGCCAGGTTTCGATCTCGGGAAACTTCGCGTCGAGACCAGCGCATGCGTGTTCGGGCGTGTAGCGCGGCGATTTGGGCATGGAGTTATTGTATCGGCTCCGGTGAATGCAGCCGAAGCTTGGGGCAAGGCATCCAATGAGTACCGTGGCGGAGAGCGCTTCCCTGTGCTTGCACCGCTCCTGCGATGGTAAATTACTACTTACAGTAATTCCTGCCGGACCCTGAAAGAAAAAATAGTTGGCATTGACGAACAATTCGAAAACACCGTCGCGCCGGCGGTGGTTTTGGCCCGCGCTTGCGATCGTCGTAATTCTTCTTTTTCTATATTCGTATCTGCATCAAACTCCCCTGAAGGTTCGGACGGTGGCCGTTGAGCGGGGCCCGATTCGCAGCCTGATCTCCACCAACGGTAAGGTCGAGCCGATCGAGAATTTCGAGGCGCACGCACCGATTGCGACAACGGTAAAGAGCGTGCTTGTCAAGGAAGGCGACCACGTCCGCAAGGGGCAGCTGATGCTGCAGCTGGACGATGCCGATATCCGGAGCCAGGCGGCACGAGCGCAAGCGCAGATCAAGGCGTCGGAAGCGAGCCAGGCGGAGCTGAAGACCGGCGGGACCCAAGAAGAGGTTCTTACGTTGAATTCGCAGCTCGTAAAGGCGCGCAGCGCGCGGGATCTTGCCGCGAAAAACCTCGATGCGATGAAGCGGTTGCAACAGCAAGGTGCGGCTTCGCCGGGAGAAGTCCAGCAGGCAGAGACGACTTTGCAGCATGCGGAGGCGGATCTGAATCTCCTGCAGCAAAAGCTCAAGGACCGGTATTCGAAGCCGGAAGTGGCGCAGGTGGAGGCGCAGGCGAACGAGGCACAGGCTGCGTACGAGAGCGCGGAGGATGCGCTGCGAAAGTCTACGGTGCGCGCGCCGTTTGATGGCATCGTTTACTCAATTCCTGTGAAGACGGGTGATTTCGTGCAGGTAGGCCAGATGCTTTTACAGGAGGCGGACCTTTCGCGTGTGATCGTACGCGCCTATGTGGACGAGCCCGATGTGGGCCGGCTGCAGCTTGGCCAGCAGGTGGAAGTCACATGGGATGCGGTTCCGGGGCGAGTGTGGACGGGCACGGTCAACAGCATCCCATCGACCGTGAAGCCGCACGGCAATCGGAATGTAGGTGAGACGACTTGCCTGATCAACAATGAAGATCTGCGGCTGCTTCCGAACACGAACGTCGGGGTCACGATCATTGTTGCGGAGCACAAAGACGTGCTTACGTTGCCGCGAGACGCGCTGCGACTGGACGACAGCAAGCCCTACGTGTTCCAGGTTGTCGAGGACCATCTGAAACGGCAGCCGATCGAATTCTCGCTGCAGAACCTGACCCGGGTGGAAATTACGTCGGGCCTGTCGCAGGGAGACCGAGTGGCGCTGCCGGCGGAGGAAGCCAAGCCGATGGTCGATGGGGCGAAAGTGAAGATAGTCCCCTGACGTTTAGTTATGGGTGGGCACTTGAGGTGGAGTATTCAAATCGGTAAAAGGTCGAATCAATTTCTGCACCCAGAGCCTTTTTGGGAGCATCCTAAGAGAACACGACCAATTCAGGTTTATCGGCTCATGAAGTTTTCACTGCTTTGCGCAATCCTTTCGCTGATCATTCCTTTCAGTTACGGGCTTACCTCTTCCAGACAATTGTTGGCCGCCGGGCGAGTGGATGAAGCGCTCCATTCTCTTCAGGAAGATGTCCAGCGTTCGCCGCAAAATGCGGAGTCCTACAACCTTTTATGCCGCGCGTATTTTGCCAGGGATGAGTGGGATCGCGCGATCAGCAATTGCGAGCGGGCGCGAAGCCTCGATCCGCAGAACAGCATGTATTCGCTCTGGCTGGGGCGCGCGTTAGGCGAGAAGGCGGACCGGGCCGGATTTATCTCAGCCGCCGGATTGGTGAAAAAGGTACGAACGTCATTTGAACGTGCGGTCGAACTTGACCCGAAGAACTGGGAAGCGCGCACGGATCTCGCGGAGTTTTATCTGGAGGCGCCGGCGATTGTTGGAGGCGGTCGGGATAAGGCGCGCCAGCAAGCCGATGCATTGATGTCGTTGAATCCTGCGATGGGACATTGGATCCTCGGTCGCATCGCCGAGAAGGAAAAGAATCCGGCGGACGCAGAGCGCGAGTATCGCGCCGAAATCACGACGAGCCATGGTGGATCCCGCGGGTGGCTCGATCTGGCCATCTTTTTCCACCACCAAAATCGGGTCGACGAGATGGAAGATGCCGTCCTGAAAGTGGAGTCCAGCAGGGTTGACCGCCCCGAATCTCTGATGGACGGAGCCAGCCTGCTGTTTCATGCGGGGAGAAACTTTCCGCTCGCGATTCGATTGCTGCGCCGCTATCTTTCGGAGGGTCCCGTCGAAGAAGGACCGGCGTTCAAAGCCCTCGGATTACTCGGCGAATTGCTGGAAAAGCAAGGGGACCGGCAAGCCGCGGCAACGGAATACCGCAACGCGCTGGCGCTCTGTCACGATTACCCACGGGCTGAAGAAGGTCTCAGGCGCGTTGTGCGCTGAAATCGCGCCCTGCATTTCGCGTTGCACCTATGGCGCGAGAACTGTTTCGCGCCGTCCCGCTGCTGAAAAATCACTCCGTCGTCTCCCATCCGACATTTAGAATCTCGCTTGCATCCAAATTGTTCATACGCTCATTCACCGCTCGCTTTGAAAGGGACGCAATGAAGACCTGGTGCCGCAGTGCGCTCGCCCTGAGATGTTTGCTTGCCTTCGGTTTAATTCCTACGTCCTTGCTCGCCGAACCGGTCACATTGAAACGCGTGGTCGAACTGGCTTTGTCGCACGCAACGGGATCTGCGATCTCGGCGGCCGATCAGCAGAAGATTGCGGCCAGCTACCGCGAACTGCGCGACAGCTATATTCCGCAGATCACGACCGGCGCAGGACTCGGGTTCTCTTACGGATTCCCGCTTTCGTTGGAGGGCGCGGCTCCGTCGCTCTTCAACGTAACTGCGCAGTCCGCGCTGTTGAATGCGTCTGTGCGAGATTCAATGCGCGCGACGAAGGCGGACGCCAATGTCGCGTCGTTGAACAGCAAGGATCAGAGAAATCAGATTATTCAGGATGCGGCGCAGAGCTACGCGGAGTTGGCTGAGTGGGAACAACGACTGGTCCAACTTCAGCAGGATCAGGCGGACACGGAAAAGTTTCAGGCCGCTGTGTCCGAGCGCGTCAAAGAGGGCGTGGACACGGAATTGGATGGAACCAAGGCACGGCTTTCGATCGCACAAGTGAAGTTGCAGATTGCAGAGGCGCAGGGCTCAGCTGACGTGCTGCGCGAGCATCTTTCGAAACTGACCGGGCTTGCAGCGAGCGGCATACAGACCGATCCGGAGTCGATTCCAGCGGCGCCCGCTCCTCCGCCGACAGAGACTCCGGTCGACATTGCTGCTTCCACTCCTTCGGTCCAAGCTGCCGTGGAACATGCCCGTGCGCAATATCTGCGAGCGGAGGCAGAACACCGGGCGCTATGGCCGAGCTTTGATTTCGCGGCGCAATATGCCCTGCTCTCGCGATTTAACAATTTTCAGAACTACTACATTCCGTCGAAGCCCTGCGTCACTCCGCTCGGTGAGTTCCTGTGCGTGACGAATAATTTCCAGCAGAACAACGCGACTGTTGGTGTGAGCATACGATTCCCGATCTTTAATGCCGGGCAGCGTGCGCGCGCGCAGGCCGCTGATGCCGATGCGTTGAAGGCGAAAAAGCAGGCAGAGGCTGCGAAGAATCAGGCCTCGGAGGAGACCCTTCGCCTGCAGCGTTCGGTGACCCAGTTGTTGGCCGCGCGGGATGTCGCTCAACTCGAGTATGAGATCGCGCAGAAGAGCCTGGCTGCGGTGCAAACCCGCATGGATTCGGGAACGGCTAATCTGCACGACTTGCAGGATTCGCGCACGCAAGTCAGCAACCGCTTCATGACTCTGCAGGATGTGACCTTCAATCTCGAGCGGACGCAACTCGGTCTACTGCGCTCTACGGGAGACCTGGAGAAGTGGGCTCTAGGTACACATTAGAACCTTAAAGCTTGCCGCGCAGCATTTTTACGACTTGCCGGATCGCCTTCTCATTCCGGCGATACCATCGCCACTGCCCTTCCTTGTTGGCCTCGACCAGTCCGGATTTCGTCAGAATCGCCATATGATGGGAAATGGTGGGCTGCGAAAGGCTGATCCGCTCTTCAATTTCCCCTCCGCAGAGGCAGGCTGCTTCGCCGCTTTTTTTAGCCTGCCGAACCTCGGTGGCGCGTTCTTTCAATACCTGCAGGATACGGCGCCGGGTGGGATCGGCGATGGCATGAAGAGCGCGGTCGAGTGAAGCGTCAGATGGCGGCATGATGACTAGAAATAGCGTGGAAATCGATGAGTGTCAATCTAAGCCAGGCCAAGGGGAAACCTTCCACGGGATATCGGTGTCCAATGGCTCAGGGAACGTGTGGCATGGAGCGTTCAATCGAATCGCCGGTGGCCCCGACCTCGCTCATCAAAGCCCAATCACTGACGTTGCGGGCCGGATTACTGATCGCTGCGGTCATCACCGTTTTTGGCTTCCGTCTGCCGTATGGTCCAGTCCTCAGCCCAAGAGAGCTGTTGGGCATTGCTCTTGAGCGGATCTTCGCTGTCTCGGTGATCTGTACGCTGGCCGTGTTCCTTCTGTCCCCTGCCGCTCTGCAAAAAGATAAGCGCCAGTTCACACAGTTTCTGCGGCAGGCTTCGGTGACTGCGATATGGATCGCGCCGCTCACCATTTTTATCCAAGAGGATTCGTTATGGACGTTGGCGGTCGCGGCCACTTTCTCGGTCATTGTCATCCGGTCATGCGGGACGCCGGAAGACCCGCCGGGTTCCGGCCAGAATTTCCTTCTGAGCTTGTTACGAACCGACGAGCTACCACTGACCTCTGATTTCGCGCTGGGAGTTTCGGTCGCGGCCGCGCTATGCCTCCAGATTGGAATCCTGGCCGGATTCGGAGATCACAACGCCGCCGGTGCAGTCCTCGTGGGCTTGGCATTCGGCGCCTGGGCATGGTCTTCGAATCGAAATATAGGGTCATCCACATCAAGCCGCTCTGATCGAGCTTACCTGTCACGGCCGCTGCTGGCTCTGGCGCTGGTGGCCGGCTTGATGATTGCCGGGCTTATGCCATACCTGCGACGAGAACATGGCTCCGGCGCGATTGCATCGGGCGGCGCGTGGTTTCATTTCCACCGTGCTTCAGGAGCAGTAATGGGGGCACGTACGGGCCGTCGCGCTCAAGTTGAACTGCACCATCCGGGCAGCCGCGGCGAGATCGGGATCATTTTGTGGCCGGAGAAGAAGAACGTCCTGAAGCTGGTGGCTCCGATTCCGGTCACAACTTCTACAGCCGCCGGGAGCGGGAGCGCGAATCCTCTCATCATTCCCTTTGGTGGTGTTTACTGGGTTTTCAAATCGCCCGATCTGCAGCCTCCCGAAGATTCGCGCGAGGCTCATGAGAGTCCGGACAAGGTCGAGATTCGTTCGACGGATCGGCGTCCGCTGCTGATCGAGGCGCACGACTACCTTGCCAATCTGATCAATCTGGATTGTTGCAGCCGAATGCAGGTCGCCATCCGCAATGCAGATCGATATCCCGAAAGTGTGTCGTTAGAGTTGATCGTGGCGAACACCAGCCTGCCGCACCACCCGTCGATGTCGCTGGGCCGGATGATGGTCAGTTCGACTCCCGCGTGGAGCTTGTACGCAAAACGGCCAACTGTTGCGGAAACGCTAAGCTTTCCCATTTCAGCCAACCGGCCGTTAAAGAGCTTCGATGAAGTGAAAATTGTCTTCCGGTTGGATCAAGCGAGAGCGGACGTCGCGGCGAGAATCGCCATCGATCATTTCGTGCTGATCCCGCGGGGGCTCTAGGGTAGTTTTCCCGGCACAAAACAAAAGGTCTCTCCACTCCGCTTGTCTTCCGCTTCGCGGAAGACAATGCTCCGGTCGAGATGACAGAGGGAGAGACTTTACTTTTTCACAATCGGGCTGTAGCCATCGCTGATCAGCTTGGCGCGCATGGCTTCGGCGTCTTTGATATCGGAGAATGGTCCGACCTGTACGTGAAACAGCTTGTCAGCGGTTGCGGTGGGCGAGACGAACGCGGAATATTCTTTCTTCTTCAGCGCGTCGACCAGGGAGTCAGCGTCTTCCTGCTTGCTGACAGCAGCGACCTGAACATAATAGCCAGCGGATGGGATGGTCGTCGAAGGATCGACCGGACTGGCAGTTGAAGTCGGAGTTGAAGCGGCGGCCGGAGTTGCAGTCGTATCGGTCTTTGTGTCTGCCGAGGGAGTCAGTTCCGGGCTGGCGTCCTTTTGCTCGACGGCCTTGTAGAAAGTCATCGGTGGTGCGGATTGTGACGCGGCCTTGGAGTTCACCGGATTCTGCGGTGCGATCGCTGCGCTAGCCGTCGTGATAGCAGGCTCGGATTTCCGTCCCAGCGAATATCCGAGCGCGAAGAAGACCGCGCACATGGCGACCAGTCCGAAGAACAGGAACAGCAGCTTGCCCGTTCCCAGCGTGATTTCCGTGTCCTGTGACGAAGGCATAGTTCCACTCCAGCAAATCGAATCGTGCCACTGCGCGACTGCAGCGCCCTTCAGATTTCTAAACCCGCGTCTACCCGTTCTTTGCGGGCGCTACCGGTGCCGGCTTATTCCCATTCGTGGCCGCAGCCATCAGCTTCTGTACGCCCGGGAAGAAATCCACCGGTACCGGGAATATGACCGTCGTGTTCTTCTCGACTCCTATTTCGGTTAACGTCTGCAGATAACGCAACTGCACGCTGACCGGCTCGTCGGACAACAGGTGCGCGGCATCGACCAACCGCTGCGCCGCCGAGAATTCGCCTTCCGCGTGAATGATCTTCGACCGCTTCTCGCGCTCGGCCTCCGCCTGCTTAGCCATGGCGCGCAGCATCGACTCGGGAAGATCAACCTGCTTCACCTCGACGTTCGTGACTTTCACGCCCCACGGTGAGGTGTGCGTGTCGAGAATGCTCTGCAGCCGAAGGTTGATCTTGTCGCGATGCGCCAGCAATTCATCGAGTTCCTGCTCGCCCAGCACAGACCGCAAGGTCGTTTGGGCAAACTGGGAAGTCTGGTAAACGTAATTCGAGACTTCGACGACTGCCTTTCGTGGCTCGATCACGCGCAGAAAGATGACTGCGTTGACCTTCAATGTGACGTTGTCACGCGTGATGATGTCCTGCGGTGGAACTTCAAGCGCCTCCTGCCGCAGCGACACACGGACTATCCGATCGACCGGCGCAAATACCAGAATCACGCCGGGGCCCTTCGCGACTGGTAACAGGCGACCCAGGCGAAAGATCACGCCTCTTTCATACTCGGCGAGAATTTTGATGGAACTAAGAAGATAGATGACGACAACAATGGCGACAATTGTGCCGAAGCCGAAACTGAGCTCTCCCACGACGCGCCTCCACGTTCGGAATGCCGAAAGACACTCCTAACGCGGATTGTATAGCAGAGGGCAGAAAGCGGAAGTCAAATTGCAACGGGAACGTTGCCAGCCTTGATGCGTCGGGACATGGCCCATCGTCACGATTGCGCTCTGGCCGCGTGAATCCGGCTGGAGTCGATCGGAATATCACGCTGGATTTCCATCTCGATCGAGGTCCCAACATCAAGCTTGAGTTCGGGGCCGTGTTTCAGCAGCGCCCAGGCGACTCCGCCGGCGATTCCGGCCAGGCCGCCATAACGAGCACCGTTTAACCCTCCCGCGGCTGCGCCGCCGATTGTGCCAACTGTGCCCCCGACTGCGGCGCCCTTCGCCGCATCCTCGATCCGCTTCCCGGTGTCTTTATCCTGCTGAATCGTGCCTTCGGAATCCTTCACGCCTTTATTGTCAGCTCCGGGCGTGTTGTCGATGGAGCCTGGCAGCATGACGGTGTATCCGCTGGGATAAATCATGGTTGTGAAGTGGATGAGAATCTCAGCGCGCTTCTTGGAGCGGCCGGCGTGCTCCGTGTGCATGATCTTGCCCTGGATGTAGGTGCCGGCGGGGATCAGAATGCGATCGTTCAGCACGAATGGAAATGCGGTCTGGGCGTATACGGCGTCGCCTTCGCGGGCGTTCTTGGTGGAGATGGCTTGGGCGAGGGTCAGGGGAATTTTCGTTCCCGCCGGGATGACGAGCGTGTTGGGATCGCGCGGAGCAGGGGCCGGTGTCGCCATGCTCTTGGCCGCAGGTGCGGATTCTGCGGGAGCTTGCGGTTGGGCTGCCTGTGCCCAGGTAAATCCTGAAATCAGAAGCAATGTGAGAAGAACGCGCATGAAACACCTCCCGCAATGGCGGGCCCTTCACGCCCGAGATTACCACGGGTTAGGGGCTAGGATGCCGTGTTTTCATGGGAAGTTATCCGAGAACCCCAGTGGGCAGTACGCGGTTGCGCAAGCTCACTTGTAGATCAGATACTTCTGCCGGATTGCGTCGAACTTGTTCAGATCGGGACGCCAGTCCTGCTCGATTCGGCGCGGATCCTGCCCTGCATTGAGCGCGTCGTAGACCGATTGATTCACCAGCAGGGCCTGCATTTTTTCGATCTTGAAATCGGATGCGTAGAGCTTGTGCAGGGCGGCTGCGAGTTCGATGCCGAGTGCAGGTGCATTAAAACCGTTTCGATCGGTGAGGACGATGTTGACTCCCTGACAGGCTTGGCCGCTGTAAATGCTCGAGGTCGGAGTGAATGTCACGGGAACAAAACGTACCCCCATGATGCCGCGCGCATTGAGGTACGCCGCAAGATCTTTGCTCTTTATCCACGGGGCGCCTATCAGTTCGAACGGAGTATCTGTACCGCGGCCCACGGACACGTTGGTGCCTTCGATCAGGGCGACTCCCGGGTACAACGCCGCTTCGGTCACACTGCGCAGATTGGGCGAGGGGTTCACCCACTCGATGCCGGTGGAATCGAACCAGTCTCCGCGCTCCCAGCCTTCGATAGGAACAACGGTCAGCTTCGCGTTGATCCCGCGCTCGGTGTTGAACATCTTTGCCAGTTCGCCGATCGTCATGGCGTGGCGCACCGGCACGGCCCAGTAGTTTGTGAAGCTTTCGTGGCCTGCATCGGCAACCGGGCCTTGAAAAAAGGAACCGGTAATCGGGTCAGGACGATCAAGTACGATCATTTCGATTCCGGCTTTGGCAGCCGCTTCGAGGAAATATCCAAGAGTGGTTTCGTAGGTGTAGAAACGGACGCCCGCATCTTGAATATCAAAAACGATTGCGTCGAGCGAACGCAGAACATCGAGCTGGGGACGGCGGTCGGCATCTTTCGCGCCGTAAACGCTGTAGACCGGGACGCCGGTCACGGAGTCTTTGGAGTTGTTGATATCCGTCGTGTCGAGCGTTCCGGTGACGCCGTGTTCCGGACTGAAGATCGCATCCAGTGAAATCCCCGGTACTTGTGCCAGTACATCGATGGTGCGGCGTCCGGAGGCATCGACTCCAGTCTGATTCGTTACGAGCCCAATGTGCTTTTTGCCTTCGGCCGCTTTCAGTACGTCAAAGTTGTGTTCTTCCAGCACGTCGATTCCGTTCTTGACGCTGCCGTTGCGGGCACTCATCCGGCGCTCGGCGGTGAAAGCCTCGTTATAGCCGGTGACACTCTTGGCGCGCAGTGCGTCTTTCTCAGTCTGAGTGAGATTTAAGGCCGCGGCAACCTCCGTCGCGACTTTCACGCGCAAGCCAATCGCATTTCCCTTCCCTCGAGGGTGGACGGAGTTCGTCAGGAGGATGACGTAGGAGTTGGTGGTCGGATCGATCCAGATCGATGTGCCGGTGAAGCCGGTATGCCCGTAGGAACCGATGGGAAACAGTTCGCCGCGATTCGTGGAAAACGGAGAGTCGATATCCCAGCCAAAGCCGCGAAGAATGGGCGCATCGGGAGGCGTCTCGGGCTGCGTCATCTTCGCGATCGTGACGCCCGAGAGAATTCCATCGCCCCCGTCAAGCAGCATCTCTGCGAACTTCGCGAGATCATCGCCGGTGGAAAAGAGTCCCGCGTGGCCGGCGACGCCACCCATGCGGCGCGCTGTCGGGTCGTGCACGACTCCGCGCAGCATGTGATCGTTCTCGTCATACTGCGTGGGCGCGATTCGCGGTCGCCACGAGGCCGGCGGCAAGAAGCGCGTGTGCAGCATTCTTAACGGCGTGAAGATGTGCTGCGATGTGTAGGTATCAAGCGTTTCTCCGGAAATGCGCTCCACCAGCGCGCCCATCATGATGAAATTAATGTCGCTATAAACGAACCCGGATCCCGGCACGGTCTCAGGGGGCATAACGAACGCCAACTGGTATGCGGTGTTCTTCCCTTCCCATTGCGTCGTCAGGTCGAGGTCGGGGGCGAGCCCGGAATAATGCGTCATCAACTGCCGGATCGTGATGTCGTCTTTGCCGTTCTGCGCAAATTCCGGGAGATATTTCGAGACGGGATCGTTCATCCGGAACTTGCCCTGCTCGAACAGTTGCATGGCGGCCGTCGTGGTCGCGATGACCTTGGTCAAAGAGGCAAGGTCGAAGATCGTGTCGAGCGTCATCGCTTCGCGGCGCGGTTCGAGCGAACGCATGCCATATGCCTTGCGATAGACGACCGCCCCGTTGTGGCCGACAACGAGGACGGCTCCCGGAATATTGCCGTCGGCAATCGATTGCTGAATGATCGAGTCGACGCCGCTCAGCCGGACGGCGGGTGCCTGCGATGACACGGCGCTCGCAGGCGCGCAAAGCAAAGAGCTGATGACGGCGAGAGACAAAATGAACTCCAGAGTCCTGTGGACAAGGCGCGAAAAGATAGAAGTATTCACCGCGTTCAATTTTGACCTGAAAAGTGAGATGCCGTTGACTCTACACAACCCGGGCGATGGACTCAAGGTACTGAAGATACAAGAGTGCACGTACGGCTACGCCGAGAGGGCTCGTCGTGCGATGCGGTTCTTGCGCCACCAGAAAAACAAGCAGATGATCGCCGCCAAAAGTAAACCAGCAAGGTAGACGAAATTCGACGCCAGCCAAAGAATGGTTTGCACGCGCCGACGGAAAGTTTGAGCCTTGGCCACTGTTGCCGCGGGGAGGACGACCGGGCTAGTCCAATCGAGACTCTTTACCTTGGGCAAGAATCCCTGGCGGACGCACCCTTCCAGGCTGTACACACCAACGGTATGCGAGAAATGGCTGGCCACGACGAGGTCGCGCGAGAGTTCATCCCAATTCAACGGCGGGAACCTGGCATCCATAGCGGCATCGCCGCTCGCGGCAGTGCTACCCACAGCAATGATTTGCGCGTCCGGTCCGTAAGCCCACACCATCCCGCTATCGAGAGAGTGATTGAAGCTGCTGTAGATCATCAGTGCTTCCATGTTCCCGCGAACATCCACGACTCCAAAAAGCCGTTCGAGGATGGTGGAGTGCTCGCGCCGCTCGTCTGCCAGGAACATGAGTTGATACGTCTGGACCGCATAGCCCTGAACCTGCATCTGGCGGATCAGGGTCGAATACGCGGCTCGAGCCCTCACGACCCTCTGCCCGTTGAACGCGCGCTGCACGAAGGAAAGCAATACGCGGACTCGATGTTTCTGCTGGAGCTGGGCCCAATCTGCCAGAGAGGGTTCGATGTCGAGGCCAATGCCCGCCCAATGTAGATCCTTGTCAGCAGTCCACTTCTGGAATTCTGCGAAGCGTGCCGCAGCGGCAGATTCGTTGCCGGCGTTCAGGTAGTAGCCCTGGTCCCGCGGAAGAGCCATCCATGCGATTACCCCAACGCCTGCGGCGTTGAGTTGCCGAACGACAGCGGCGCGTCCCGGGCTGAAGTCTTGCAGCGCCAGGGCGACTTCGGCGTGGAGGTCCTTCAGGTCTGGAATTAAATCGGGATCAGAGAACAGCGCCTGCAATTTTTCAGTTTCCAACTCACAGGCAAAGATCAGCTGAGGGCGGGATCCCTGTACTCGAATGTCCTGCGCGGGCCGGCCGCCGCACGCCGCACAAACGCAGAGTCCCAGAAATACTATGAGCAAATCGCGGGGTGTAGCTGGACTCTTCAATGGATCAGACGGAGGTGCGCGCCCGCGTTTTTGCAGCCAGATAAATCATTCCGAGAACTGCGGCGAGGTCGAGCACAATTTTGCCGATGAGATCGACTTTACTCCAATTGCCCTCGACAAATCCCATGATCATGCTGGCAAGCAGGGCGCCCGACGCGGCCATCACGCTATGGAGTTCTCCCCATCCAGAGCGAGATGTCCACCATTTGTAGATCAGAAAGGCGATGAGGGCGTAGATGAGAGCAGACCAGATCGCGATCCAGACCGGCAGTCTGGGCATCGATCCGTACGCCCAGCCGATGACGGTGAACCAAGGGGCCGCAAACAAAAATGCGATCACAGCAGCGAGCCACATGGGGCCGGCAGCTCCCCGCAACTTTTCGTCAGCACGGCCCGAGGAACTGAGCAGGAAGGATAGCCCCGCGAGCAGGCCAATAGCAGCGACCCCCGCAAGAATGTCTGACAACGGCGGATGGTAGGGCGGAACATGGAACTTCATGGGACGGGCAATGCGCGTCCACATGAACCATGCAATGAATGAGCCCACCACAAAAAGAAGGCTGCTGACGAGAATTCCCGTGTTACTCAGCCAGGGCTCGCGGCGCTTCTCCGGGAAGAGTGCTTCTATGAATTCCACCGGAACCAGGACGACCCACACAGTTTCAAAGACGAGCAGGCCGACCATCCAGACCCAATTCACGCCGAAAAAGCGGCCGTAGGCGTGGGCGGGATCAAGGCCAACCAGTGGCGCGAGCGAAGTCTGCTGAATCACGCATTCTTCAGCGACTCCTAAGGCAATTCCCAGCAGCATCAGGCTCATCCACCCGCCACGCCAGCGACGCACTGCTTCCCTTGCCAGCAGCGCGCCGCAGCCCCACACCATAATCTCGGGCACCAGGACGAAAGCGAAGCTGACGCGGGTGGACCCCGTCAGGAGCTCCGCGATGACCGGCGCCAGGACCGCGAGAGTAATCGCTGCCCGCGTATCTGTGCTGCTGAGAGATAACGGTTTCGATTCTGCCACCTGCATAAGCTGATGCCTCTTGCTAGAATAGGATTGTTATTACCACAAGATTCTTAGGACGAAGTATCTCACATCTAAGATAACTTATGAATCAAATTCGCGGAATTCGTCCCCCTGTTTCGCACAGTCCGGGGCGCGACCTGGGGCGGGAGCTGAGCACGGCGGTTGTTATGTTTCACGAGGCGGTGGCCTCGCGACTTGGGTTGAGCGCGACCGAATGGAGATGCTGGGGCCTGCTGGAAAAGAGCGGGCCATGCACGGCGGGTCATCTTGCCGAATTGTCGGGGTTCACAACAGGCGCCATTACTGGAATTGTTGATCGCCTTGAGAAGGCCGGATACGTCCGGCGCAAACGGCATCCGACCGACCGGCGAAGCGTCGTCATTCATCCTTTAAGAGTTGCGGGGATGCAGCGGGCAGTCTGGCCGATTTTTTCCTCCCTCAGCGCTGCGATGGACGAAATGGCATCGCGCTATACGCCGGAGCAACTAGCCGCCATTCACGAGTATTGGAAAGACACCGTGCAGGTCTTGCGAGCCGAAACAGCAAAGGTAATGGCTGGCAAGAAACGGACGAAATAAGCCGACCGCGGGGCAACCGACGAAAGTGACTTTGCCCTTCCCAATCAAGTTTGCTATAACGCGCTCAGGTCATTCGATCTCCGCCGATAGGAACACAGCATCTGAGTCAGGCAGCCAAACTCGTCCCAGCATTTCAAGATCAGGACTCGGTCTTTTCTTCTGCTTTCGGAGTCCTCCGCGAAGCAATCCAGCAAACAATTTTTCCAGGGGCGTCGGTCGCAGTCATGCTGGATGGGCAACTTCGGGCACTGCGAGCATTTGGGACACTTACCTACGACGCGCATTCGCCAGAGGTTACAGCTGCGACGATCTTTGATCTGGCATCGCTTACAAAACCGCTCGCGACAACATCCATGGCGATGATCTTGTATGAGCGCGGAATGCTGGAACTGGACGCACCGGTCGCGGGAACCGTTCCCGAGTTTCGCAACGCAGGCGATTCGCGGCGCGAAGAGATCACTTTTCGGATGCTGCTGGCTCACTCTTCCGGACTTCCAGCCTACGAAAGGCTATTCCTCCGCGCCAATACGCGCGACGAACTTCTTAGGGCCGCGTTTGCAACCCCGTTGAGGGCCGATCCGGGAACGAGAGCCGAATACAGCGACATCGGTTTTATCGTTCTTGGTATCGCACTCGAGCGGATTGCCGAGGAATCGCTCGATTCTTTCTGCCGGCGGGAAGTTTTCGGGCCGCTGACGATGGCGAATACCACGTTTAATCCCCCGCAGCAGAACCGATCCGAAATTCCTCCTACTGCCGATGAACGCATTGCGCGTGAGTCGTCAATAGCGCAGCGCAGCACCTTCCGCAACCGCATCATTCAAGGCGAAGTGCAGGACGAGAACGCGTACATACTGGGCGGAGTAGCGGGGCACGCCGGGCTTTTTTCGACCGCCGAAGACGTCATCAACTTTGCCTATGCGATGCTGCTTGGTGGATTGCCCATCGTGCGGCCAGAAACGTTCGAGCTCTTTACGACGCGCCAGAAGCAACCAGCCGGCACTTCTCGGGCGCTTGGCTGGGACACCCCTTCGAATCCTTCGCAGTCGGGAAAACATTTCGGTCCTGGCTCGTACGGCCACCTCGGATACACCGGGACGTCTTTGTGGATTGATCCCGGGCGCAAGCTGTCGATCACCCTGCTTACGAATCGCACTTGGCCCGACTGCGGCAATCAGGCAATCAAGCAACTGCGCCCAAAATTTCACGATGCGGTCATTGAAGCGCTGTCTTGAATGCATTTTGCGATTGAGCCTGTGGAAGACTTGAGCGTCCACACGGCGATTCAGCATTTAGAATGAACCGGGGCCTTAGCGCTGCGCTGTTCCAACTCGGCATTCGGCGAAAGCTCCAGTTTGAAAGGCTCAAGACTTGACTCGAACTCTTACGGAAAAATCTGATCTTCGCCAGCTTCCTACAGAACAAATCCTTTCGACCGCGCGCGATCTCGACCAGATGTCGTCGCTCGAAATCGTCCGCTTAATCAATGGCGAAGATGCAACTGTGGCTGCGGCGGTGCGGAGGGCGCTCCCGCAGATCGCACGAGCGATCGATGTTGTAGCCGACGGGCTGCGGAACGGCGGACGCCTCATTTATGTCGGCGCCGGGACCAGCGGCCGGCTGGGAGCTCTGGATGCTTCGGAGATACCGCCGACATTCAATACCGACCCTCGGACAATTCAGTTCATTATGGCCGGGGGGCCCAGGGCGCTGGGAGCGTCCACAGAGGCGAGCGAAGATGATACCGCGCTCGCGCTCCGCGAGATTAAGAAGCGTAAGCCCCGTAAGCACGACATTGTGCTCGGTATTGCGACAAGTGGACGCACTCCCTTCACGATTGCGGCAGTTGAGTACGCACGCCGACACGGAGCGCGGACGATTGCACTGACCTGCAACCGCAATTCTCCATTGGAGCACGCGGCTGATTTTGGGATTGTCACGGAAGTCGGCGCTGAAGTTCTCGCCGGATCGTCGCGGATGAAAGCCGGCACCGCGCACAAGATGGTTCTCAACATGATTTCTACCGGGGCCATGACGCGCCTCGGATACGTCTATGGCAATCTGATGGTCAACGTTTGGACCAAGAATGAAAAGCTGGTGCAGCGCGCCGTTCGAATCGTCGAGCAGGCGACTGGCACCGACCACCACAGTGCCGCCCGGGCCCTTACAGCGAGCGGCAACCGGACGCCGGTGGCTGTCGTGATGTTGGCGGCGGGTGTGTCGCGATCGCAAGCCACCTCAGCTCTGAAGAAAAGCAAAGGACACGTGCGGCAGGCCATCGCTCTGGCGAGAGGGTAAGGCCCGATCAGACTGCTCCCGCGTCACAAAGAAACTTCGCTCCGCCGGACCGCCCAGGCGCTTCCCCACGCAGGTAGACGGCTACAGAACTCCAACGCTCGGTAGAATTTCGATTCTCTCTACAGTGGCGTTCGCGGGAAGTAGAATCGCCTGCACCACCGCGGCGGCCACAGTCTCAGGTGAGAGCATTTTGCCGCGCGGAGCTTCCGGCCAGAGAGTCTTCCACATATCGGTGTCGGTCGCTCCCGCCAGGAGGCCGATCACGCGAATGCCGCGGGGCCGAAGCTCTTCCCTCACCGTATCGGTCAGACCCAGAGCAGCGTGCTTTGAGGCGTTGTAAGCGGCCGATCCAGCGAAAACGCGCGTCGCAGCAATCGAGAGATTGTTCACGATCACGCCTCCGCGCTTCATCGTCGCTAGCGCAGCCTGTGTCACGAGAAACGTGCCGTCCACATTCGTGGCGAAAACATCCTTCCACATAGGAAGCGGCAGCTTCTCTACCGGAGTATTCGGGTGCGCAATTCCAGCGTTGTTGATGACAATGTCGAGCCGCGAAAACTCGGCGCGGATTGACCGAAATAGATCGTCGACGGAATGCGGATCGCGCACGTCACAAGTTTGAACGAGGATGCGCAGATTCTTATTCCGAAGCTTGGCACTGACGCGCTTTAGGGGAGATTCATTTCTTGCAGTCAGGATGAGATTGCATCCTTCGTCTGCGAGAGCTCGGGCAATGGCCACTCCTATGCCGCGAGAGGCACCGGTGATAAGTGCCGTGCGATTGCGAAGTCTTGTGGAGTAAGGCAAGTGTGTTTCTCTTTGCGCGAGTCATCATACGCGAAAGATGCCCTTCGAACCGCTAATGGATTACTTCGTACTCGGTCTTCACGAGACCGCTTGGATAGATTTGAGTGGCAACGTGTTTCAGGCGGACGTCTCGTGGTAGGGAGCCAAAGAGCGGAATACCTTCCCCGATCAGCACCGGGACGCGGGTGATGATGAAGCGATCGATGAGGCCGGCGCGGAGGAATCGCTGGATCGTCACCCCTCCGTCGACATAGATGTGCCGGACGCCGCTGGCTTCCAGCCTGCGCACGATCTCTGCCGGATCTCCAGACATTTGCTCGATCTTGGCCCCGGCCGACTTCGAGAATTCGAGAGATTGGCTACTAAGGACGACGACTCGCTTATCGCCGTAGGGCCATTCACGGAATGCTTTGACGGTCTCGTAAGTCTTGCGGCCAATGACGAGCGCGTCTACACTGGCGAAGAATTCGCTGTAGCCATGAGGTTCCCCTCCGTCTGCTGGAAGGAAGTCGAGCGCTCCGTCTGCACGGGCGATAAAACCGTCTACGGAGGTGCCGATGAAAACTGACGCAAGCATGGGGCGTTAATCATGGCCGTTTTCTATGGGACCCGTCAAATGAGGATGGGATATTTAAGAATGGGTCGATGCAATTCGTGTGGAGGCGAGATTGGAGAGACAGGTGAGCTTCGCCGATCACGAAGCTCAACCTCCGCTCAGGATGGGATGTCAGCTAGACGCCGTTCGCGCGTTGGCGAATCAGCGACAGGAATTCGCTGCGCGTTTCTTCTTCGTTGCGGAAAACTCCCAGCATTGAGGATGTTACGGCAGCCGAATGCTGCTTTTCGACGCCGCGCATCATCATGCAGAGATGTCGCGCCTCGATCACCACGCCGACGCCCTGCGGTTCGATGACCTTCTGAATCGTCTCGGCAATCTGGGTGGTAAGCCGCTCCTGAATCTGCAGACGCCGCGAGAAAAGCTCGATCAGGCGAGGAATCTTGCTCAGCCCGATCACGCGTCCCTTCGGTATAT
>DATEJO010000206.1:0-7770 GCA_035277905.1 Candidatus Sulfotelmatobacter sp. | reverse complement strand
GGCATCGCCTCCGAGCATCCGGGTACCGGAGCCTGCGCCCTCGCGACGGCGATGACGATGTGGCTGTGGACGCTCGAACATCTGCAACACAGCAAAGATGCAGAGGGCGGCAAGCTGTATCAGAGTGCGCGCCAGGGCGTGACGTTTTCGCTGGCGGACGCGCTCTGCTGGCTCGTCGCCGCGCGCTGCCAGATTCTCGATGTTCTGCGCTTGCAGGAACGCGGCGCAGAAGACACGTCCATCGCCGAGGGCTTGCCCGGACTCGTGAATTTCCTCACCGACCTTTGCCACGTGCAGTCGGCGCGTGCCAGCGGAGAAGTCGCAAGAATCTGCGCCGAACTCGTCTTCGGCTACAACCGCCATCCCGCATGGGACGAAGAAGGCACCCGAGGTTGCTGGCATCAGCACGAACTCAATGATCTCGAAGCCATCATGCCGGGCATCAATTCCTATGGCCTCGATGTGATCGGACAAAATGGCGCGCATCCGAAGAAAGCTGGACCATGCGTCAACTGCGCCAGCCAGCAGCCGTTTCTCACGCTGCAGACAAAACTCAGCGGATGCCTCACCGGATCGCGTCTCTCCAAAGATCGGGCCGCCGAAGCCATATCGAAGCTGATGATTCCCGAAGCCTTGGACTATCCCGCATGAGCGCTGCGTCGCCATCGCAATCCATCCCGATCGAGCGGCAGCAGATGTCGGTCGACATTGCCGGCGTTGGCTTCGGCCCGGCAATGGGCGGATTCCTCACCACGCTCTCGCGCAATCTCGTGAATGAAGATGGAACCCCGCGACTTGAGAGCACGGTATCCCCGGGCATGCCGCTGCAGGTGATCTGCTATGAACGCGCGGATGGCCTTGGCTTCGGCATTTCAGGAGCCGTCACGCGTGCGCGCGGAATTCGCTCGAGCTTTCCAAGCGTCGACCTGAAGCAAATTCCGATGGCCGCGCCGGTGAAAAAAGAAAAGCTCGTCTACCTCCTCGATCCCATCGGGGCAAGCCGCCGCTCATGGGCGTTCCGCATGGCCGATCGTTTCATTCGTGCGTTCAGGCCGATCACGCGCCTGCGGGATCACGCCGTCGAACTGCCGTTCACTCCCAAATTCATGCGCAAGCACGACGGCATGATTTTTTCGCTGGGCCAATTCAATCAATGGGTCAGCGAACAAGTCTCCGCATCTGGACTCGTCCAGATCTGGCCGGGCATGCCTGTCAGCGAACCTCTGATCGACAACAATGCAGTCTTCGGAATTCGCCTGAGCGATCAGGGTGTCTCTCTCGACGGAACCCCCAGCAACGGCTTCATGCCGGGCATGGACGTTCGCGCTGCGCTGACCGTCGTTGCCGATGGCCCGGTAGGAGCGGTGGGCCGCCAGATCGATGAACACTTCGGTCTCCCCGAAGGCCACAGGAAGAATGAGTGGGCGCTCGGCATGAAGATGGTCGTCGAGCTTCGCGAAAATTGCGCGCTGAAGCCCGGCACCGTATTGCACACCATCGGATTCCCGGAGCCTGAAATTTTCGGATTCCTCTACGTGCATCCCGACCGGCTGGCATCGGTTGGCATCTTCATCCCTTCGTGGTTCCGCAGTCCCGTCCGCACCGCCTACCGGTACTTGCAGCATTACATGCTGCATCCTTATTTATGGCGACATCTCGAGGGCGGCACGCTGAAATCCTGGGGCGCGAAATCTTTGCAGGAATCCGGACGTCGCGGCGAGCCATTTCTCGCTGGCAATGGATACGCGCGCATCGGTGAAGGCTCCGGCAGCACCAACGTTCTCGCAGGATCAGGAGTGGACGAAGCCTGGACAACCGGCGTTCAATTGGCGCAGGCCGTAATCGAACTGACCGAGGTGAGGAAGCCCTTCACCCGCGAGAATCTGGAATCGGCTTATGTACGGCGCCGCCGCGCCAGTTGGGTGGATGAAGAATCGAAGATCGCCACTCATGCGCGCGATGGCTTTCAGCAGGGTGTCGCAAGCGGTCTGATCGGAACGGCCATCGCCGGTCTCACGCGCGGCACATTTTCGTTTGTCCCGAGTGTCCGGCACAAAGAGAAGACGACTTCACCCCTCGAAGAATATTTCGGAGCGCGCATCCCCCCGGCGGAACTCGCTGAGCTTCAAAAAGATTGCGCCTCACGCGGAACTTCCCTGCACGACCGCATCATGACGCGTTGCGGATGGCCCGAGATTCCTCTCGATGGACGTCTGCTGATCTCGCATCAGGACGCCCTGTTAATGGGCGGAAGCGTACAAGCTCCTCCCGGATATGCGAATCACGTCAGCTTCCTGCGCCCGGACGTTTGCCATGAGTGCGAGCCGAAGCTTTGTGTCGAGATGTGCTCCGGGCAGGCGATCACTCGCGGAGAAAACGGCGTGCCGGCATTTGACCGCGAGAAGTGCGTCTACTGCGGGGCGTGCCTGTGGAACTGTGCTGCGGGCGGAGAGAAAGGGAATATCGAATTCCGCGGCGGCGCTGGAGGATTGCACTCGGCTTTGAACTGATGCTGCGATTTCAGTCCCAAAACAAATCAACCACAAAGGCCACGAGTAACACGAAGGAAATCTATGAGCCAGGCTTATCACATCGTTGTATGCGCGGGGATCGTGCCCGATCCTCTGCAGACGCTCGAGCCCGTGACCTCGGCCAGCGGTCCTGCGCTGAAGAATGAAATGATGTTGCCCGCCGTACTCGACCCCTGGGCCTCGCACGCGCTGTATGAAGCCGCGAATCTTGCGGCGAAAGCTGCCGGGAGCAAGGTCTGGCTGGTCAGCGCAGCGCCGAAGGCGAAGCTACAGCAGGTCATGATGAATGTCGCGCAGAAAGCCGGCTTCGAACTGATCCCCGTCGACGCTCCCGCAAACGGCTTTGCCAATGCGCACGCCATCGCGAAGATTCTTGCCGATGCCATTCAGTCGATCCCCGGTCTTGATCGCTCCCGCCTGCTTCTGTTCGGAGGCTGGGAATCCGCATCGCGCGGCTCGGGAGTCACCATGCAACTCATCGGCGAGCAACTCGGCATTCACGATCAATTTCAGGGCGTCGATCAGCTGACCATCCAGCCAGATGGATCACTCGAAATTCTCGAGCGCATCGAGGGCGGACGGCATCTCGTCTCGATTTGCCAGGGTCCGCCAGCACTGCTGGGATGGGCGACCGGAAATCTTCCGGAGCCGAAAAATAATCCTCAGGTCGGGATGGCAAATATGCGGACGATCATGCCCACGCTGCAGAAATCGAAACCTCAGTCTCTCCCACAGAACCCAGTGAAGTATCTGAGCGTCGCGCCGCCGAAGCAGCAGCGGCAGACGCGCATTGTGAAAGATCGCCCCGCAGCGGAAATCGCCGCTGAGTTACACGAGTGGATCACGCAGGAGTAGCGCCAGGGCAAGCCTGAACAAGAGGACCTCATGTCACAGCACATTCTGTTTCTCGCGCACGTCGACGAATCCGGAACGAAGCTTCCCAAAGCCGCGTATGAAGCGCTCGGCGCGGCAGTCGAGCTCGCATCTCAGCTCGGCCACACGCTCGCGATCGGATTAGTAGGAGAAAACGTCCGCGAAGCGGCCGACGCACTAAAAGCAACGGGAGCCCGGATCATCGGTGCGTCCGGTGAAGACTTCGCCAATCCCCGCTACTCCACCGACGCCGCGGCCGTCGAAGCAATCTGCCGGAAAGTCTCTCCAGAAATTGTCATCGCTCCCGCGACCTCGCGCTTCCTGCGAGTGATGCCGGGTGTATCGCACCGCCTCAACGGACAAGTCGACACGCACGTCGCGTCGATCGAAGCAAACGCCGGTGCAGTCTCAGCGAAGCGCTGGTTCTACCGCCAGCGGCTCGAAGCGGTGATTCAACGCGATGCGCGGCCGTGGTTGCTTGTCATGGACTCCGGTTGTCACGCAACCTGGACCGGCGCACGTGGAGCAGCAAATATCGAAATGCTCGATGTGCCGATTACGCAGGAAACGAAGCGAACATCGTTCGCAGGAATTCGCGTTCCGAACACAAACGCGCAGACGATTCGTCCCGAAGCCAAACTGCTCTTCGTCGCCGGTGCGGGATGGTGCAAGAAGCAGGCCGATGGAAAAACGCACCTGCCCGAAGCCGAGTCGGCAATCTTAACTTTTCTCGAGAACTCGAGCGCGTCCCTCGGCGGAAGCAAATCGCTCGTCGATCAGAGTGGGGAGAATCAGGCAGTGCTGAAATTCATGACTCATCTCAATCAAGTCGGCCAGACTGGGTCGACGCCGCGCCATCCCAAAGGGCTCTCCACCTGTTGCCACGGGGAAGAACCGCACGTTGTCGGGTGGCGATTTATCAATGAGCGGCGCGCCATCAACCTCGATCCAAATTGCGGATGGGCGCGCGGCAAGGCCGACGTCCTGTACGTCGCCGACGCATTCCAGGTGATCGCAGAATTAAATTCGCTGCTGAAAGAGAAAGTAAGGACAAAAGAAGAATTCGAAGCAACACCCGCGTAACTATTTCGATTTCATCTTACGCCGCATCCCGGCTCTTCCACGCGGACGCGCTCCCGCCAGCACCAGCGCGCAAAGGCGATCCACAAAATCCTCCGACAAACGGTCATGCCGGATCAGGAACCGCATATACATCGGGCCATACAAAGAATCGAGCAGAAGATTCAGGTCAACGTCTCGGCGCAATTCGCCGCGCGCTATCCCTCTTCGTAAAGCGGTGTAGGCTTCATGGCGGCGAGGCATCAAAAAACGTTCACGGAAAGCAGCAATCAGTTCCGGATCGCTTTGGCCCGCGGCGAGAATGGCCGAAACGATGCGTCCCCGCGGACTGGAAAAAACTTTCACCAGCTGGCGCATCTGCCGGCTCATATCTTTCTGCAAAGATCCGGTATCGGGGAAGTGCAGCCGCATAACGGTACTGCTGGCGAATGCATCGGCGATTAGGGCACCCTTATTCGGCCACCAGCGATAAACCGTGGCCTTTCCAACGCCAGCGCGTTCGGCGACAGCTTCAATCGTGAAGTTATCGAAACCGTTTTCGCCAAGGATTTCCAGCGTATTCCGCAGAATCGCCACTCGGGCCTCTTCACTCCGCGGCCGCCCCGGAGGCCGCTTCCCATTGCCGTTCGTCTCGGAGTCCGCACTGGAATCTCGTTGGCGCATTCTCTAACGCTACCATATAATCTTCAGGAAGTATTTAGAATCCGATACGCGCAGTATCGAATCTAAGTTGGCATTTGCTGGATCCGCTTGGGGCAGATCGCAATGCGTGTTGTTCAACGCGAGGGAGTGCTCGTAAGAAATGTGGATTGTTGCCTTAGCCCTGAGACGGCCCTACACGTTCAGCGTGATGGCGCTCGTCATCATCATCCTGTTCGTCGTAACCGTCTTCCGCACTCCGGTTGACATCTTCCCCGACATCAATATCCCCGTCGTGTCGGTAGTCTGGTTCTACACCGGAATGTCGCCTGAAGACATGGCTGATCGTATCGTGGCCAACTCCGAACGCGGCATCACAACCACCGTCAATAATATCGAGCACATGGAATCCCAGTCGGTTTACGGACTGGGAATCATCAAGGTCTTCTTCCGTCCCGGCACCAACGTGGAAGGCGCAATCGCGCAAATCACCGCGATTTGCCAGACGTCTGTTCGCGGACTCCCGCCCGGGACAACTCCACCGCTCATCATTTCCTACAGCGCTTCAACTACTCCGATAATTCAGCTTGGACTGAGCAGCAAGACACTGGCCGAGCAGGAACTCTTCGATCTCGGACAGAATTTCCTGCGCACGTACCTGGCGACTGTTCCGGGTGCCGCGACCCCCTATCCGTATGGCGGAAAAATTCGCCAGATCCAGGTTGACCTCGATCTCCCGAAGCTGCAGGCCTACGGACTATCGCCAAACGATATCGTCAACGCGGTGAACGCGCAGAACATCATTCTGCCCACCGGAACCATCAAACTCGGCTCGCTCGAATACGACGTCGAGATGAACGGGACGCCACAGACGATCGCCGAATTGAACGATCTCCCGGTCAAGACGACAAATGGCTCAACGCTGTATATGAGGGACGTCGCGCATATCCGCGACGCTTTCGCGCCGCAGACGAACATCGTCCACCAGGACGGCAAACGCGGCGTGCTGATGTCGATTTACAAGAATGGCGCAGCGTCGACCCTGCAAATCGTCTCCGGCGTGAAAAACATTGTGCAGCAAGCATCACAGGCGTTGCCGCCGGAATTAAAGATTTCTGCGCTGTTCGATCAATCCCTCTTCGTGCGCGCCTCCATCTACGGAGTGCTTCGCGAAGGCCTGATTGCCGCCGCTCTCACCGCCCTCATGATCCTCGTCTTTCTCGGTGATTGGCGTCCGACGATCGTCATCTCGATCTCGATTCCACTGTCGATTTTCGTCTCGATCATCCTGCTCGGCGCCATCGGACAGACGATCAACATCATGACGCTCGGAGGATTGGCGCTCGCCGTCGGCATCCTTGTCGATGACGCAACTGTCGAGATCGAAAACATCGAGCGCAATCTGGCCATGGGCAAAGAGATGCGCCAGGCGATTCTCGATGGCGCTCAGCAGATTGCTGTGCCGGCATTCGTTTCAACGCTGAGTATCTGCATCGTCTTCGTGCCCATGTTCTTTCTGACCGGCGTTGCGAAGTTCTTGTTTGTGCCGCTCGCCGAAGCCGTCAGCTTCGCCATGCTCGCGAGCTATCTCCTGTCGCGAACCCTGATTCCTACGCTCGTGATGTACATCATGCGCGGGCACGAGCATCGCGCCGAAACTCCCAGGACCTATCTCGGACGTTTCCAGCGCGGCTTCGAGCGCAAGTTCGAAGATTTCCGCCGGGGCTATGAGGCTCTGCTCGAAACCACGCTCGAGCACCGCAAGCTTTTCGCCGTCTGTTTCCTGATCTTTTGTGTGCTCTCGTTGGGCCTCTACAGTTTCCTGGGACAGGATTTCTTCCCGCAGGTTGACGCCGGATTGCTGAAACTGCACGTTCGCGCCCGCCCCGGATTGCGCGTTGAAGAAACAGCCCGGCTCTGCGACGAAATTGAACGTTCTCTCCGCACCCAGATTCCGCCGGATCAATTGCAGACCTTGCTCGACAATATTGGCTTGCCGAATTCGGGCATCAATCAGTCGTACAGCTCGAATGGAACCATTGGCACCAGCGACGCCGAAATCCTGATCGCGCTCAATCCCGAGCATCATGAGCCTACCGCCGACATCATGCGGCGGTTGCGTGAGTATTTGCCCGCGCATTTTCCCAGCGTAGAATTTTTCTTTCAGCCGGCTGACATTGTGAGCCAAATCCTGAACTTCGGACTGCCCTCGCCGATTGATGTGCAGATTGTTGGAACCGATCTGCAGAGCAACTACGAAATCGCCCAGCAGATTGCGAACAAGATGCGGCACGTGCCGGGGGCCGCCGACGTTCACGTACAGCAGTTGTTGTCGCTGCCGGCCTTACACATGGACATTGAGCGCACGCGCGTCGCCCAGGTTGGCCTCACCACGCGCGAAGTTGCCCAGAGTGCGTTGGTCGCGCTGAGCGGAAGCTTTCAGACCGCACCTAATTTCTGGCTGAACCCGAGGAATAAGGTCACCTATCAAATGGCGGTTCAGTCGCCGCAATACCGGATGACGAATCTGCAAGATCTTATGGACATTCCCGTGATCTCGCAGCAAGGCCCGCAACTGATGGGCAATCTCGTGCAGGTGACGCCGACGGTCGCTCCCGCAACGGTGAACCACTGGAACGTGCAGCCG
>DATEJO010000205.1:0-6911 GCA_035277905.1 Candidatus Sulfotelmatobacter sp. | reverse complement strand
CGTGAATGGCGAGGGCGGACCAGAGTCCGAACTGCGACTGGGTCATGTGGAGGGCCAGCCCGATTACCGGAAAAAGAAACAAGGCGACAGAATTAAGGATGAAGACGGCGCCGAGGGAGACAGCCATTTCTTCTTCGTTTGCTTCTGCAATGGGTCCAACGGCCGCGATTGCGCTGCCCCCACAGATGGCGGTTCCGGCGGCAATCAGGAATGAGGCTTTCTTGTCGACGCGGATGAGATAGCCGAGTGAAATCCCGAGGAGCATGACGACGGTGATGCTAACGGCTGTGTAGACAAATCCGGAGCGTCCGGCGTGAACAACTTGATGGAGATTCATACCGAAGCCGAGTCCGACGACGGAGGCCTGGAGGAGAAACTTGGATAACTGCTTGCTCTCGACGTGATAGGGATGGGAGAGGGCGAGGCCGTAGATTAGGCCTCCGAGAAGCGCGAACGGTGGAGAAACAATGCCGCTCGCGGCAAGGATCAAGCCTACGAAGAACACTTTCTTGTTCACCTGGAAAGTGTGACGTGGGGCGGAGAGCGCGTCCAAGCAGGAATTTCAATTGGCGATAAGTTTTGCTTATCGCGCATCGAGCGCTGGGAATCAACACTGAAGTCAAAATCCCCACACTAAAACCCCCACTTCTGGCAACAGCGGCCAGAAGTGGGGCACCCCAGGCAAGAGCGGGGGTGATCCACGGAGATCCCTCCGCGCGCTGGTGAAAACGCGCGCGTTCGGGATGACGCTATGTCGTAAGGGCGGCGAAGGAAACAAGCGACTTCCATCCTTCATCGCGCCGAGGAATGAGCGCCATGTTTGGCAGAGAGGAATTTGCCGCGCGAGAGGGCGAAAAGGCGGAAGGCTTCGGGAGGACCGGTTAGTTCCGGGCCAGTGCGCGTGACAAGCGAGAAATGGCGGGCGACAGTGAGGCCACGGATTGAGACAATTTTTACGGCACCGAGTTCCAGTTCTTTTGAGACGGCCCAGCGGGAGACGAATCCGATGCCGAGTCCAGCCTCGACGGCGGATTTGATGGATTCGGTGGAGTCGAGGTTCATCACGTTTTTGAAGGATTTGAGTTTGAATCCGGCTTTGGCCAGAGCCGATTCGACCACGCGGCGGGAACCGGAGCCTTGTTCGCGCATGAGCAGCGTCGAGTTCAGAAACTGCTGGTTAGAAAGATGAGTGACCTCGAAATTCGCCGGCGCGATTGGAATCAGTTCGTCCCGCATGAATGGCTGAGTGCGGATGCCGCGATGACGGGCAGGACCTTCGATAAGTCCGATGGAGACTTTCGCGTTGAGAAGTGAGTGCACAACTTCTTCGGTGTTGCCGCTTTGCAGCGAGAGTTGGACGCGCGGATGCTCGACAAGGAAGGCGCCGATCAAGCGGGGCAGAACGTATTGAGCGATCGTGGTGGAAACGCCGAGGGAGAGTTCGCCGGAGAATTGCCCATCGGTCGAGCCGAGAGCTCGTTCCGCTTCGGCGGCGAGTTTGGCGATTTTTTCGGCGTAGCGAAGAAGCGTGGCACCCTGGGATGTGAGAGCGACGCGGGTGGCGGAGCGGTCGAAGAGGCGAACGCCGAGATCGTTTTCCAGAGCCTTGATCTGGAGGGTGACGGCCGGTTGCGTGAGGAACAAGTGCTCGGCAGCTTTGCGGAAGTTCAGATGTTCGGCGACGGCGCGGAAGACTTTGAGGCGGAAGTTTTCGAGTTGGGCCACGGACGATTATCTCTTGTCGGCAGCCCAAAAATCTTTTCACCACAAAGGACACGAAGGTTCACGAAGGACCCCTAATTATTATTTCTTGGGATGCAGCGGGGACAGCCACACTCGCTCCGAGGCGGCGGGGCCCAGCGAGACGGTTCCGGCGGGAGTGGCGAGGGTCAGCGTCTGGTCGTAGTTACGCTCGAGCACTTTCAACTTTGCGCCGGGGCGGATGCCGCGGTGTTCGAGGAATTCGAGTAATCCGCGGTCGCGTTCGTAGATCCCGCTGACGGAATAGTTCGACTCAATTTCAGCATCGGCGAGCAGGACGAGTCCGCGTCGACGGCGACTGGACGAGCTTTCAACTTCACTGAGATTGCCGTGAGGGCAGGGTCCGGCAGAACCCAGACGGGCGAGCAGTTTCTCTTCGAAGTCCGGGGAGACTGCGTGTTCGAGGCGTTCAGCCTCGTCGTGAACCTTCCACCATTCCATGCCGAACATTTCGGAGAGCATGCGTTCGATCAAGTGATGGCGGAGCGTGAGCTTGCGGGCGATCTTGCGTCCTTCGGAGGTGAGGCGAACCTCGCCGCTGGATTCTACGCGGACAAGGCCGTCTTTTTTGAGTCGGCGGAGAGCCATAGTGACCGCAGGCGGCGAGACTTTGAGCAAGTGCGCCAGGCGAGCGGAGATTACGGTTTCGCCCTCGGTCTCGGCCTCGAGGATGGACTTGAGATAGTCCTCCTTGGAGACGGTGATCATTTGAGCTGATTATACGATGCGGGGTTAATTATGGTTAATGCCGCGGTGAGACTTGACGATATAGATGAGTCTGGGTCGCAGTGAAATGAGGCGATTGAGGCAAGAACAGCGGACTTGGTTCTCGTCGTGTCTTGTCAATGGCGCAGGAGTTGGAGGCAAAACAAAAAGGACAGTCCGGAGCCCCCGAGACTGTCCCCTCAAACCCTCCCGGTTAGAAGGGCAACTTGATGACCTGAGAGTACTGTCGAGATGTTGCAAATGAATTGCAGAATGATGAATATCTGATGAATTCGGACTGCTATATTAGTCGCTTACGCTGGCGTGTTGTTTGATATCTGTCTCCGTGTCGAGAGGATCTGATGCCCACCACTTCCGCGCGTAAAACCGAACAATCGCGCCGCCTGCAGGAGCGGGCAGATGCCATGATTCCGGGAGGAGTGAACTCTCCGGTGCGGGCGTTTCGATCGGTGGGAGGCGATCCGTTGTTTGTGGTGCGCGGCAAGGGATCGCATATCTGGGATGCGGACGAAAACGAATACATCGACTACATCGGATCGTGGGGGCCGATGATTCTGGGACACGCCGATCCGGCGGTGCTCGACGCGATTGTGGGAGCGGCCTGCAACGGGACAAGTTTTGGAGCGTCAACGCCTTCCGAAGCAGATCTGGCAGAGCTTGTGTTGAGCGCGTTTCCGAACATGCAGAAGGTGCGGTTCGTCAGTTCGGGAACGGAAGCGACGATGTCGGCGATCCGGCTGGCGCGCGCTTATACGAAGCGCAAGTACATCATCAAGTTCGAAGGGTGCTATCACGGGCATGCCGACGCGCTGCTGGTGAAAGCGGGATCGGGTGTGGCGACGCTGGGGATTCCGGGATCCGCGGGGGTTCCCGAGGAGTTCATCCAGTTTACGGTGGCGCTGCCGTTCAACAATCTCTCGGCGGTGGAACATGCGTTCCAGAAATACAAGCATCAGATTGCGTGCGTGATTGTCGAGCCGGTAGTCGGGAATATGGGATGCGTTCCCGCTGCGGACGATTATCTGGTCGGACTGCGATTGATTACCGAGCGCGAGCGATCCGTGCTGATTTTCGATGAAGTGATGACAGGATTCCGCGTGGCGTTCGGCGGCGCGCAGGAGTTGTACAACATCAAGCCGGACCTGACGACGATGGGGAAGATTATCGGCGGAGGATTGCCGGTGGGCGCGTATGGCGGTCCGAAGGAGATTATGGATCTGGTTGCGCCGCTGGGGCCAATGTATCAGGCGGGGACGCTGTCGGGGAATCCGCTGGCAATGGCGGCGGGATGCGCGATGTTGAAACAGTTGCGTGAACGTAAGGGAGAAATTTATCCGCAGTTGGAGAAGTTGAGTGGTCAGCTTGTCGATGGAGTTGCGGCCGCGGCGAAGGAAGCTGGAGTTCCGCTATGGCAGAATCGCGTGGGGTCGATGTTCACGTGGTTTTTCCAGGAAGGTCCGGTGACGGATTGGGATTCGGCTTCGAAGTCGAATACTGAGGCGTTTGGGAAGTTCTTCCGGGGAATGCTAGACAACGGCGTGTATTTGCCGCCCTCCCAGTATGAAGCCGCATTCCTGGGCGCGGCGCACACGGAAGAGGATGTGCAGCGGACGATTGCTGCGGCCAAACAGGCGTTTGCCGCGGTGCGCGGCTGAAATTGCATAGGCCGCGACTTCTATTTCATCTTTTTCATTTGTGAGTGGGCAGGATGGTCCAGATTCCTGGATCTTCCGCGCCGAGCACCCACGAGCAGAATCCTTCGAGGCCGCGGTCGCGGACTAGATTGAGGCGTTCCTGAAATCCGCGTTTGTCGGTGTAGAAGACCCAATCGCGCTGGTCGTCGCGATAGAAATAAAACCAAGAGACGCGGTCGGTGGGATCCCACTCGATCTGCGGATGATAGGCATTGACGTATTCGTCGATTTCCTGCTGGCCGATGTAGTCGGCGGTCGGGTTGGGCTTGTCATTCGAAGGCTCTCCGGCGTACCAGTGGTAGCCGTAGACCGGAATTCCCATCGACAATTTTTCTTTCGGAACAAACTGCAGGGCGTAGTCGACGTTGCGGACGGTCCAGGGATATCCAGCGACGGGGCCGGGCATGGTCCAGCGCGTGTTCTGGTCGTAGGTCATCAGGCAAATCAGGTCGACCGACTGCGCGAGAGCTTTAAGATCGTAGGCTCCGCGCCAGTTCGCGTAGAGCCAGTGAGAGTAGGGGCTATCGCCGGGATATCCTGGGGCGTTGGGGACGGTCGCGATGGTGAGTTGTAGATGCTCTTTGTGCAGAGCGTTTGCGGTTGAGGCGACAAGCGCGGAGAGCAGGTCGCGGTCGGTCCAGTTCACGTTTTCGAAATCAATCTGGAATCCGGAGTAGTTGTACTTCTTGCATTCGCCTAGAAGCGCGTTGGTAAAAGCGGTTTGGGCAGCGGGGGTCGTGAGCAATTTGTGCAGATCGAGTTGGATCATGAGCGCAACGATGGGCATGACCGGGATGTGATGATCGGCTGCCGTCTTGAGGACGTCGGGATTGGGGGCTCCCCAGACCAGACCGTTACCGTCAACCGAGTACCAGGCGGGAACGATGAGGTCGATCTTGTCGGCGTGTTCGGTGAAGGACTTCACAGAGTTCGGCGTCGTGATCATATAGAAAAGGGATTTGGGTTGGGCGGCGGCCGCGCTGGTTACTAGCAGGATGAATGGAAGTATGCTTTTGATCACTTTTGACCTCTTTCGAAAATTTCTATCTTCTGGGGTGCTTCGAAAATCCCCACTTCTGGCAAAACCGGCCAGAAGCGGGGCACCCAGCTCGGCTATTAGACTGGGGCCGCGATGCGGGAAAGATTTCCCAGCATTTGCGGAATCGTGACGAATTCGTAGCCTTCGGATTTATAGCGTTGGATCAGGTTGATGGTGGCGAGAACGGTTTGCGAGCGGTCGGCACCCATTTGCTTATGGCCGCCGTCGTGGAGAAGGATCACGTCGCCACCGCGGATCTGGCGGGAACACTTTTTTTCAATCACGGCGGCGGGCGGGGCGTTCCAGTCGTAGCCGGTGACGTTCCACATTACGGGCTGTAATCCTAATTCGCGCGCGATCCGGAGGACGGCGGGCCTTCGTCCACCGAACGGAGGACGGAACAGTGTAGATGGAAGATCGACCGCATCATGCAAGGCGGCGCGGCAATTGGTGAGTTGGTTTCGGATTTCGGTGCCGCTCTTCAGGGTCAAAAGAGGATGAGTGAAGGTGTGATTGCCGATGACGTGACCGGCAGCGGCGATTTCGCGGACGATTTCCGGGCGCTGCTTCACGTAACGCCCAATGAGAAAAAAACTCGCGCGCACTTCTTGTTTTGCAAGCACTTCGAGCAAGCGCATGGTGTGCGGGTCGTTGGGGCCATCATCGTAGGTGAGAGCAATTTTTTTAGTTCCGCGAGGCAGCCCGATGAATGTGGGGCCGAACCACTGGCCGGTGGGAGCCATGGATTGGTAGCCGAGAGCGACGGCAGCAGCGCCGACAGCCGTTCCGGCCAGAGCGGAGACGAGCATGGTCCCGATTGTAAATTGTTGAATTTTGATTGTTGAATAAAAACCGCAATGCGCTGCTCCTTTCTAATGCAACGACTCTGCTGTTAACTCATCGCGCAATTGCCAGTGAAGACCATCCGAGATATCCTGCGTCTTCGGTAACAAGCAATCGTCCATGGCCAATCTTTTCGAATTACCCCGTTACATTGCAGTGGAAGGCCCGATTCGAGTCGGCAAGAGCACGCTGGCAGGCGTTCTGGCGGAACGCTTGAATGCGCAGCGGGTTATGGAACCGGAGACAAATCCGTTTCTGCACGATTTTTATCGGGGAGAGCGGGGCGCGGCGTTTCAGACGCAATTCACGTTTCTGGTGCGCCGGTTCGAGCAGCTGCAGGCTCTGGATGTTGGTCCGCGGTCGCAGAAGACGGTGGTCTCCGATTTCATTTTCGAGAAAGACAAGTTGTTCGCGTGCCTGAATCTAACTGATCAGGAACTGGATACCTACAACCGGTACTACAACTATTTTCGCGAACAGCTGCCGACGCCCGATCTCGTCATCTATCTGCAGGCCACGCCGGAGGTATTGAAAAAGCGGCTCAAGAAAAAGAATGCTCCGGGAGAACGGGCGGTCAGCGAAGAGTATTTGGAAGAGGTCGTCAAAGCGTACGAGCACTTCTTCTTTCACTACACGTCTTCAGATCTGCTGATCGTGAATACGTCGGAGATTGACTTCGTGGATAGGAATGAGGATCTGCAGGAATTGCTGCGTAAGGTCACGGAGCCGATCAAGGGGACACAGTACTTCCTGCCTCTCGGTGGACAGGAAGCGGCTAGCGCGTAGCAGACTCCTGTCTTTCATTTCGTATCAACCCGCAGGAAACAAAAGGTCCCTCCACTCCGGTC
>DATEJO010000204.1:0-14840 GCA_035277905.1 Candidatus Sulfotelmatobacter sp. | reverse complement strand
GTCGAGCACGACGCAGAGCGGAGAAAACAGTATTGGACTGCGCGGGCGTACTTCACGATTACGAACTCCACGACGGGAGAGATTCTGTCGGAGATTGCGATTCGGCGGCGGGATGTGGTGCTCGGCAGAACAAAGGAAGTTGCGAGCCGGAATTTGCGGCTGCTCGAGGAGTTTATGGCGGAGCATCGCGAGTTGCTGGGATGGATTCGGCCAGAGGGAGGGATGACGGCGTTTCCGTGGCTGGTGAGCGGGGAGGATGCGCGTCCGTTCTGCCGGGCGGCCGCGGAGAGAGGGATCCTGCTGGCCCCCGGCGACTGCTTTGATGCGCCGGAGCACTTCCGATTGGGATTTGCGGCAGCAGGGGAGGAGTTCCCGGAGACGCTCGAGCTGTTTGGAGCATTCGTGAGGAGTTGGGCGGTGAAGATGGTGACGACCTGACGCGCCAGCACTGACGTCACAAACGGCTTGGAATTAGAACAGTACTCAGTACCCGGTACTCAGTACTCAGTTTGTGTATTCACGCAGACTGGCTGTCGCAACCTGGGTCTGACTAATTTCACGACAACCATCGTCGGGACACGCGAGTCCAAATTGCAGACTCGCTTTCGCTTTCATTTCATCCAACGTTCATTCAACCGAAAAGTTTGTTCTCAAGGAGAATTGATCATGATCACTCTGGAAGATGCGCGCCGCGTGATTGCTGCCGCCGAACGAAAGGCAGAAGACATTGGACAACCGATGAATATCGCGATCGCCGATGAAGGAGCAAACCTGAAGGCGCTCGTGCGGATGGATGGCGCGTGGCTGGGGAGCGTCGATATCGCAATCAACAAGGCGTTTACGGCACGTGCGTTCGATATTTCGACGAAAGAACTGGCGGAGAACTCGCAGTCCGGAGGACCGTTTTTCGGCATACACGTTTCGAATCACGGGCGAGTGATGATCTTTGCCGGAGGCATTCCGCTGAAACAGAATGGGAAAGTTGTCGGGGCGATTGGTGTAAGCGGCGGCGACAGCAAACAGGATCAGAGCGTTGCGGAAGCCGGGGCAGCTTCATTCGCCGAAAGCGCGACACTCGCCGAGCGGCTGCGAAAAACGGCGTAGCGAGGATCGCACGGTTCGCAAGTGCTCTGAGAGATTCCCCACTTCCGGCGAAACCGGCCAGAAGTGGGGCACCTTATTTACACCTACGCGGCTTGCGGTACTGCTTGCATCGGGACGACTCCCAGTTGCTGCAGCATGCCGAGGGTGTCCCAGTTGTTCCAGCCTTCGACCATTTTCCCGTCGGCAATCCGCCCGTAGCTGATGCCGGTTATTGCAATTTGCCGGCCCGTGGTGGGAACGCCGATGAGATCCCCTTGCTGCGTGCCTGTGCAGGATCAGCGAGTCATCTCGTGATCGCCGTCAGACAGGCAATCTTCGATCGTGAAATGAAGATCGGGAAAGGCCGTCGTGTAATAGCGCACCATTTGCTTGTAGGCTTCGACACCGCGGACCGGGGAAGGTGACTGAGGATCGTGAAGAACGAAATCGGGGGAAACCAGTTCATCCACTACTTCGAGATTTTGATTGTTCCAGATTTCTTCGAACAAGCGCTCGGAGAAATTTCTGAGGTTGTCAGACATGGAGCGTCTCCTTTGAGAGTTTCGAATGATATGCGAACGGGGCCGACTAAGGGTTCGTTCTCCAAGGGGCCGGATAGAACTGAAACTGCGATCGAACGCGATTAGGGAAGCGCTTCGCAGGAAATTTTGGTCATCATACGCGATGGGGAATCGTTGTCAAGAAAAAGAGGCCGCCAGTTCGGTCAACTGGCCTCCTGTTGCCAGATCTTTGTTTGGGCCTGGATGGCGTCGTAGCAATCGCACGAAGTCTGCTTTAGTTTGGCAAGGTCGGAAATTGTGACGTGGCCGCGCGTGTAGGTGATCATGCCCGCCTTTTGCAGGATGCTGGCGGCGAGGCTCACGGTGATGCGTCGCGCACCGAGCATCTGACCGAGGAACTCCTGCGTCAGAGGCATGACGGTGTTGCCGATGCGGTCGTGACTCATCAGAAGCCAGCGCGCGAGGCGTTCTTCGACTCCATGCAGCCGGTTGCAGGCGGCGATCTGGGTGGCCTGAAATCCGAGACAGGCTGCAAAGCGCTGCATCTCAAGCTTGAGTTCTGGACACTGCGGAAACGCACGACGGAGAACGTCAATGGGAACGCGGTAGGCGGTAGCGTTCCCCTGCGTCATAACGCGGGCCGCGCTAGTTCGGAAGCCGAAGACGACGGGAATGCCGACGAATCCTTCCTTGCCGATGAGTCCGACTTCGACCATTTTGCCATCGGGTTGCACAGCGAGCACGGATGCCATTCCGTCATTCAGGAAATACACGGAGCGGATCGTCTCTCCCGCATCAACAATGATCTGGTGAAGGTTCAGTCGGACAAGTTCGAGCATAGGAACGAGGAGGGCACATTCTTTTTGTCCGATGTTTTGGAGAATCAGATTGCCGATTTTTCCTTCACGGCCGTTCTCGCGTTTGGTGCGAGTTGGGGAGAGGGAATAAATCATAAGCGAGTTGCCTTCCGGGCGAAGTTCGGAACAGGGCCCTGGGTTAAGGTCGCAGGTGATCGGTCGCGATGGGCGGCATCACGACGGTGCTTTGAGCGAGGGCGATCCGCAAAACATCGCAGGGTAGATGGACGGGGGCTCCGTGCGCGCTGATTGGTTCGGACGAGGTAAGGATCGGCCTGCCGCAGATCCAGCAAGTAGAGGACGAAAGCTGCGTGTTCATAGGTCGGGCCCCTTGCGAGAGATGGACCGCACAAGAGACCGGGGCAGTGCGGCCGGATGTGTGAGTCGGTATATCAGGGATTATAACTCTAATGTTATGCACGAGAAAGCTGTTTGTCACGCGAACGATCGGAGGTTTGTAGTGAGCGCTACGGAAATCATCGAAAGGAATGTTGCACGCAGCCTATTTAAGGTTGCTTCGCATGCTAAGTGAAAAATCCGCGGATTCAGCTTGAAAAACGAAACGCATATGGGCAAACTGCTGACCCCGGTGCACGAGTGCCGGGTGCAGGAACACGTCCCAGTAATGAAGTGTCGCTTGCATGACATATGAATGCTCTGTTGAGAGCAGACAGAATGGACTGCGGCGAATACGATTCAAGAATCGAAGGTCCCAGAACCTGCGGCGAAAGCAGGATGCGATCCAACTGGAAATAGGGGGTTCAGTCATGAGTGTTTCTTTCGAGAGACAGCAGGAGATTCGCCGATCGATCCGCGAATTTTTTGAAGCTACGGCAAAACAGAATTCGGAAGAGAAAATGTGTCCGGAGTGCGGAGACGAGATGAAGACGGTGGCGGCGACATTTTCGTTGAGTGGAACAGATTTCAATTGGACGGTAGCACTGCCAACCTGCAGTTGCAGCGGGCAAGGGAACGTTGGAGAGGCCGCTTAAGCAACACACGCCGAAAATTCCCAACAACAATTAGAGAGCGAGCGGTGATCCGCGCGCTGTGCGCGGCCGCCGCCGTGCGATAATTTCAGCGATGCGCGCTGTGGGAGCAGACGTCCGCGCTGGCATGGGGACAATCCTTTGAAAGATCCTTCCGAAAAATATGAATAAGAAATTTCGTGTGTTTGCGACCTGCGATATTGGGGAAGCCGTCGAGGTGCTGCGCAAGCGGGGCTACGACGTGGAGGTGTATCCGAAGCCGGAGGCTCCGTCGAAGAGTGTGATTATCGAAAAGGTAAAGACGGAAATCGATGGATTGATTACGACATTGAGGGATCCGATTGACGCCGAAATATTCGAAGCCGGCAAGGGAACGCTGAAAGTCGTGGCGCAGATTGCAGTGGGGTTTGACAACATCAATCGCGCCGACGCAAACCGTTACAAAATCCCGTTTACTCATACGGCGGATGTGCTGACTGAAGCGACGGCGGAGTTTGCGTTTTTCATGATGGGAGCGCTGGCACGCAAGATGTGGACGGCCGAGCACCTGACCCGTGAGAACAGGTGGGGATTCTGGCATCCGTACCTGCCGTTCCTGGGCGACGAGGTCACCGGGAAAACGGTCGCAGTGATCGGGACGGGAAGGATAGGGCTGGCGTTTATTAAGAAATGCTCCGGGTTCGACATGAATATTTTGTGCTACGACCCGGCATATCAGAATCACGCATTCGTGAAGGCGATCCAGGAAGTGAACGATCTACGGCACGCGCGCGGGATGACGAAAGAACGGGCGTGGATTAAGTATGTGCCGCTCGAAGATGCGCTGCGCGATGCGGATTTTGTAAGCGTACATGTGCCGCTGCTGCGGGCGGGCGAGAGTTCGACTCCGACGTATCATCTGTTCAGCGAGACGACGCTGAAGTTGATGAAGCCGACCGCGTACCTGGTGAATACATCGCGAGGTCCGGTGGTGGATGAGGCGGCACTGGCGAAGGCGCTGCGGGAGAACTGGATTGCGGGAGCGGCGCTGGACGTGTACGAGAAGGAGCCGCTGCCGGCGGATTCTCCGCTGCGGGATCCGGCGATCGAGGACCGGTGCAGACTGATGCCGCATTTTGCGAGCGCGGGGAGGATTACGCGGCTGTCGACTGATCCGGAGAAAGGGATGGCAGGGCGGTGCGCACAGGGACTAATCGACGTGCTGGAAGGAAATTACGGGGGCGACATCACGAAGATGCCTTATGTGGTGAATAAGGAAGCTTTTTCTCAACAGTGACACAAAAAAATAACCACAAGGACCACGAAGTTTCACGAGGGAACAAATCTTTACATTTCCGCGACATGTCATTGATATTGTTTGGCTTGTTTTTGACAGAATAAAGAGGAATCCGGGGCGGTACCGGGTTAGAAAAGAAGGGGGAGTACGTTTCCCTGACGCAGAGAAGAGATCACGCGTACAATAGAAACCAGTTTTTTCACCTTAGGGTTATTAATGAAGAATCGAATATTGGGGATTGTGACAGCGGCTTTGCTTTGTGTTCCGGCCTTGAGTGCGCTGGATACGGGTACGCGCCCACCGCTGTCGTTGGAACCGGCTCCGAAGGAAGTGCAGCTTCGGAACGGCGGATTTCGTGTGGGCCCAAGGACGAAGATTTTTGTGCAACTGGGGCATCAGGCGGAGGATCGGATCGCGGCGGAGACCTTGGCGGAGCAGGTGCAAGATCAGTCCGGATTGAGGCTCGATATCCTCGGGATGAAGGCCGCGGGCAAAGCCGCCGATGGTGCGATTGTGCTGGCGCGGTTGCAGGATGCGCGGGTGCGGCGATTCCTGGCTCGGAATGGGCTCAAGGCCGATCAAGATGTGGGCGAGGATGGGTACCTACTGTTCTCGGATAAATCGCACCTGATCGTGGCGGCGAATAGCGGCGAAGGATTGTTTTACGGAGTGCAGACGCTGCGGCAGTTGCTGCGTCCGGCGGGGAACGGACTGATCTGCCCGGCGGTCGAGATTCGCGATTGGCCGAGCTTGCAGCGCGGCAGTGCCGCGGAGGGCAACGGCGAAAGTGGACCGGTAATCGCGAAGGGGACCGTGCCGCGGGGAGAGTGAGAGAAATTTTGTAATTTTGTAATTTGGTAATAATGGGGCGTCCCTTGCGGACGCCTTTACTTTTTGCTGCGGTCATTTGAAAAATCCCCACTTCTGGCAAAACCGGCCAGAAGTGGGGCACCCGCTCTGTCTATCACGTAGAATTCTGGGATGTTTTCGACGCGGACTGATTGGAAGCTGACGCGGAACCGGTACACCGAGGCGATTGAGGCGGCTCAGGCGGCTGGATGCCGGTTGCTCGATCTGACGGCGTCGAATCCTACGCGGATTGGGTTGAGCTACGATTCGGCGGCGATTCTTGGTGCGCTGGGGTCGACGCGAGCAATGGATTACGATCCGCAGGCGAAGGGACTGCTTTCGGCGCGGGAGGCGGTGGCTTCTTATTATGCCGAGCGGCTTGCGAGCGGGCAGAGAGACGTTGCTGGCAAGGTCCCCACGGGGATTGATCCGGAACGGGTGGTGCTTACCACCAGCACAAGCGAGGGATATTCGTTTGTGTTCCGGCTGATTTGCAATGCCGGGGATGAGCTGCTGGTGCCGAAGCCGAGCTATCCGCTGTTTGAATTTCTGGCAGATTTGCAGGATGTGAAACTGGCGCCGTATCCGCTGATCTACGACCACGGATGGCAGATGGATTTCCATTCGCTTGAAAAGGCGGTGACTGGGCGGACGCGGGGCGTCGTGGTGGTGCATCCGAACAATCCGACGGGATCGTATGTACAGGCGGGGGAGTTTGCAGCGCTGAATGCCTTTTGCAAGGCGCATGAGCTGGCGCTGATTGTGGATGAAGTTTTTCTGGATTACCCGGTTGATGGGCGTGAGCATACGAGCTTTGTTTCGAATGAGGATGTTCTGACGTTTACGCTGAGCGGGCTGTCGAAAATTTCGGCGCTGCCGCAGATGAAGGTCGCGTGGGTGGCGACGAGCGGGCCCCAGGGTGAAGCCGGCGAGGCGATGGAACGGCTGGAGGTTATCGCGGATACGTATCTGTCGATGAATGCGCCTACGCAGTGGGCGATTCCAATTCTGTTGGAACAACGCAAGAGCATTCAGCAACAGTTATTGGGGCGCGTGAAGAAAAATCTGGCTGAGCTCGATCGTCAGCTTGCACAGCAGAAGGCGTGCGAGCGGCTGTGCGTCGAGGGTGGATGGTATGCCGTGCTGCGGGTTCCGGTGACGCGGTCGGACGAAGAGTTGGCGATCGAGCTAGTTCGGAAGAAGTCAGTGTTGGTACATCCGGGCCATTTTTATGATTTTCCGAGCGATGGATGTCTGGTGTTGAGTTTGATTGCGGAAGAGCAGGAATTTCGCGAGGGAATTGTGCGAGTGCTGGAAATGTTGAATTGTTGATCAGCCGCCGCTGACAGCTGGCACGATGGAAATCTCAGAGGAATCCTGCATTGGGCTGTTCAGCCCACCGGTATAACGGATATTCTCGTTCCCGATAAAAATGTTGATGTGCTGCCGCACCTGTCCCTGCTCGTTGACGAGGCGGTCGCGCAGTGCCGGATAGATGGTCCAGAGCGCGGAGAGCGCGTCGGCGACGGTTCCTTGCGCGGAATCGATTTTGAGCGTGCCATGTCCTGCGGTGAATTCTCGCAGCGCTCCCGGAATGTGAAATGTGACCCGCATTGGTTCTTATTTCCTCTTCGTCTTCGTTCGTGACGACGTCCGGTGCGTTTTGTGCGACGCGGCCGCGGATTTCGTGACGTGAGGGGTTGCGGCGGGAGATCGAACCGGCGCAACCGATCCACTATCGACCACCGCGGCGCGTACGCAGACGATCGAGGGTAGGCCTTCCAGGATTCTCAGCCATGTTTTTCCTTCGTCGCGGGAACCGAAGAGCTGTCCGCTGCGCGTTCCGAAATAAATTCCGGCAGGATCGAGCGAATCGGTGGTCATGGCGTCGCGCAAGATAGTTTCGTAGGCCTGCTTCTGAGGCAAGCCGCGGGCGAGCGGTTCCCAGGTAGCTCCGGCGTTGCGGGTGCGATACACACGCAGGCGGCCTTCGCACGAACAGCGGAATTCGTCGGAATCGACCGGAATCACATAGGCGCAATCAGGATTGTGCGGGTGCATCACGACGGGGAATCCGAAATCGGAGGGCACGCCGTTGGCGATGTCGATCCAGTTTTCGGCGGCATCGTCGGAGCGATAGATGCCCCAGTGATTCTGAAGAAAGAGGCGCCCGGGCCGGCTGGGGTGCATTGCTATTTTGTGGATGCACTGTCCGAACTCGGGATAGTGGTCGGGCATGAAGACGGCGCGAATGCCGCGATTTTGAGCGGTCCAAGTAGAGCCGCCGTCCTCGGTGCGGTAAACGCCGCCCGACGAGATCGCAATATACATGCGCTGTTTGTTCGCGGGATCGAGGACGATCGAGTGCAGCGCGAGGCCGCCGTTGCCGGGCAGCCAGCGCGGGCGATGCGGATGATCGAACAATCCGCGGACCAGATTCCATGTTTCACCGGCATCGCGCGATTCGAACAGCGCGGCGGGTTCGACGCCACAATAAAGGAGGTTAGGCTCATCGGCCGGACCGAGAGTGATCTGCCAGATGTTTTTCAGCGACGTGCCGGTATCGGGCGGGAAGCGGATCGGCGCCTGCTGGGGATTGGTCCAACTCTTGCCGAAGTCGGGGCTCGATCGTAGCATTGTCCCCCAATAGCTGGAGGTCGAAGCCCAAATGCGGTGGTGGCCAGCGCGATCATCGTAGGCGAGAGCGTAGACGGCGTGGCCGTGGAAGTAGGGGCCACCGACTTCCCAGCGCGCGCGCTGCTGGTTCGAGCGAAGAATGAACGCACCCTTCGTGGTTCCCACCAGCAACAGAACGTCGCCCTTCTTCACCTGCGCGTGACGCACACTGTGCATGGTCGTCATCTTGGGCGGACCGGGCTGATCCTGATCGGGGGCAACATTCGGCGAGACGATGGCGCCGGATTGCACGGCTTCGAGCGCAGCCTGCACTTCGCTGGCGCGCTGGTAACGCTGCAGAGGTTCTTTCGCGAGGCAGCGCTGGATGATGGCCCATAATCCGGGCGGCACGGGAGGTCCGAGCGGCTTCGGCATCTCGCGCATGATGGCGGTGCTGATCTCGAATCCGGTGCGGCCTTCGAAGGGAAGGCGTCCGGAAGCCATTTCATAGAGGACGACGCCCAACGCCCAGAGATCGCCACGTGCATCGGCGGATTCTCCGCTAAGAATTTCCGGAGCCATGTAGGGCAGCGTGCCGCTTACGCTGGACGAGCCGTGCACCGTGGAGAAAGACATGGTGGGTGCTTCGAGAACGCCACCTCCCATGCGGCGGGCCAGGCCGAAGTCGAGAACTTTGATCAGCCCTTCGGGAGTCGCGACGATATTGGCCGTTTTCAGATCGCGGTGGACGATGCCGCGATCGTGCGCACGAGAGAGCGCGCTGGCGATCTGAACTCCATAACGCAGGACGGATTCCGGCGGCAAGCCAGTTCCGGCGCTCATGGTGTAGAGAGACTTACCCTCCACGAGTTCCATGACGATGTAGAGATCACCGTCGGTTTCACCGACCTCGTGAATCGCGCAGATGTTGGGATGGGAGAGGGAAGAAGAAGCACGAGCTTCCTGCAGCAGGTTCTGGCTGGAGGATGGGTCGAGACCTGCTTGTTTCTTTACGACTTTTACGGCGACGTCGCGGTGTAGGAGCTCGTCATAGGCGCGATAGACCACGCCCATTCCGCCTTCTCCAATTTTCTCAGTAATTCGGCAATGGCCCAGAACCTGGCCGATCACGTAATCTCCTTTTTTCTTTACTGTAGGCTGCGGTTTTGGGCGGCGTCAATTCAAGAGAGCGCCGCAGGAATTGGACAGGCGCGGAGGATTCCAACCGGGAGGACCGAGAGCGCATCCAAGTTCGGCTGTTTCAGGAGGAAAATGCATGAACCACAAGAAGCAAGTTTTTGCTTCATTGTTGTTGTCCGGCGCTCTGTTGCTGCCTATTGGAGTTCTCGCGAAAACGATGCCGCAGGATGATCACGAGCGACACGAACAGGAGGAGCGCGAACACCGCGAACATCGTGTGTACGATCCGTATCACAAGGATTACCACAACTGGAATCAGCAGGAGGACGAAACATACCGGCACTGGCTGGAAGAGAAGCATGACGCCTATGTCGACTACAACCGGCTAGACCGGAGGCGGCAGCGGGAGTACTGGAAGTGGCGTCACGAGCATGAAGAGCATGAGGATCACGACCGGCACTAGAAAGAACAGGCGCAGGACAGGACTACGGACAATCCCCGTTCGACTCTTTGACTTCGCTGCCTAAAAACCCCACTTCTGGCAACACCAGCCAGAAGTGGGGCACCCTGCGCTTGCTTGTAATCGATGAGAAAGCTTATCGGCGGATCAGGAATGGATTCGTATCGCGCTCTTCACCGATTGTCGTCAGCTCGCCGTGGCCGGGGACTACTACCGTTTCATCGGGAAGGGCGAGAACTGTGTCATGCAGAGAGCGCAGAATCTTTTGCATCGGGCCGCCGGGGAGGTCGGTGCGGCCGATGGATCCGGCGAAGAGAGTGTCGCCGGCGATCAATTTCTTCTCGGGCTCGAAATAAAGGCAAATGCTGCCCTCGGTATGTCCAGGGGTGTGGAGAATTTGTGCGGTGTGCGATCCAGCGGAGATGGTCTCTCCGGTGGTCACGCTGCGATCAATTTCGACTTTGCCAGGGTCCGCGACGCCGATCCATGTGGCCTGTACGTCTAGCATTTTGAGCAGCGCATAATCGTTCTGGTTGAGGATGATAGGTGCGCCGGTGGCGGCGCGGAGTTTCATTGCTCCGCCAACGTGGTCGATATGCGCGTGGGTGATGACGATCTGCTTGACTTGCAGGTTGTGCTTGCGAATGAGGGCAAGCACGTCGTCAATATTGTCGCCCGGATCGATCACCATGGCTTCGCGCGTGGTTTCGTCGCCGATGATTGAGCAGTTGCACTGCAGCGGGCCGACGGGAAGAATTTCGTGGATCATGGAAGTATTGTACTGAGTGCCGCTATGACTGCGGCTTTGAACATGGAAAAGCAGGCGCGTTTCCCAGTACAATCTGACCCGGCATGTTGCGCACCGAACTCTTCGCAGACCCGAAAAATCAGTTCCTTCACGACTTAGTACTGGCCTCATGCCGCAAGTTTCCTCAAAAAACGGCGCTGATCGATGCATCGTGCGGGCGGCGGCTTACATACGGAGAGTACGGAGACATTGTCGAAGCCGTCGGGCGCGGGCTGGTCGGGGCGGGAGTAAAGCCGGGCGAGGTCGTCGCGATCTTTCTGGCGAACTCGTGGGAGTTCTGCGCGGCGTATCACGCGAGCACGCTGGTCGGGGCGATTCCTACCTTATTGAATCCGACATACCGGGAACGCGAGGTTCGGTATCAGCTGGAAAATTCCGGCGCCGTTGTTTTGATCACCGACGGCGGGAACATTGAAGGGATCAATCTCGCTGGCCTACCGGCTCTGAGGCGTGTTTACACGACGCGGCAGATTGCGGCCGGTACCCAGAGCTTTTCGACGCTGCTGAGTTCTGCACGGACAAATTTCCCCGAGCCAGTTCAGGGGTCGGAGCAACGGCTGGCAGCTCTGCCTTACTCCAGCGGGACGACAGGCTTGCCCAAGGGCGTGATGCTCTCGCATTCGAATCTGGTCGCGAACGTTTATCAATTCCTTGGGCCGAATGGGACTCCGCTCAAACCCGCGGATGTAATTCTATGTTTCCTGCCTCTGTATCACATTTACGGATTGAATGTGATGCTGAATCCGTCGTTCATTCTGGGATCGACGCTGGTTATCATGCCGCGATTTAACGTTCCGCAGGTGATGGACCTGATGGTTAGCGAGGGAATCACGATGATGCCGCTTGTTCCTCCGGCGCTGAATGCGTTGTGTCAGGCGGCCGAGGCCGGGAAGTTTCCTCGCGAGCACAAAGTGACATGGGTGAAGTCGGGAGCGGCGCCGCTTGCTCCTGATCTGCCGCGGAGATTCACGGCACTCACCAACATTCTGGTCTGCCAGGGATATGGGATGACCGAGGCTTCTCCGGTGACGCACGTGGGATTTCTGGAGCCGGAGCTTTACCGTCCGGATTCGATTGGACATCCGCTGGCGCTGACGGACTGCCGGGTGCTGGCGCAGAGCGATATCGATCTCGATCCGAGGGACACGCCCGACGAGCTCACCGAGGCGCCTTCGGGATTGCCGGGCGAACTCGTGATGCGTGGGCCGCAGTTCATGCTGGGATATTGGAAAGAGCCGCAGGCCACGGCAGCTGTGTTGCGCGACGGATGGTACTGGTCGGGAGATATTGTGACGCGCGACCGCGAAGGATTTTATCGTGTCGTCGACCGGCGCAAGGAGATGATCAAGTACAAGGGATTTCCGGTGGCTCCGGCGGAGGTCGAGGCAGTTTTGCTGGAGCATCCGGCGGTGAAAGAGTGCGGCGTGGTTGGGAGGTCGAATGCGGAGGCGGGAGAAATCCCTGTAGCGTTTGTCGCGTTGCGCGACGGCTTCAGAGAAAGCGGCAAATTAAAGGATGAATTGTGCGGTTTTGTCGCTGACCGATTGACGCACTACAAACAGCCGCGCGAAGTACATTTCGTGGAGGCGGTTCCCAAAACCGCGTCAGGGAAAATTCTGCGGCGCGAATTGCGCAAGCAGATGACGTGAAAACCTGCAGCGTTTGCTTCTCACCGCCGAGGGCACGGCGGAATACAGAGCATGCCGTAACCCTTCAGAAGACCGGCTGGATTTCACATTAAATTTGGCTATTGCGAACTCGCGGTCTTCGACTGAAGTTTTCTGGTGACGAGAAAATTCCAGAGAGTTTCGTTGGCGTTGAGATCGGTGCTGGTTTTGCCAACGGCGTTTTCCGCCTCGTACTGCTCACCGCCGGGCCAGGTATTTCCCGCTCCCTTAACGCTGTAGAGAACGACCTGCGCGTTTTCGTGGCAGCCGTTGTAGGTGTCGATTTTCGTTTCCATGCCGCCCTTCTCGCGCGCGGCCATCTTCGTGTGATCGGGTTTATCCGAGCAATGGTCGATCTTTGCCCAGGCTTTGGCGCTGTCCTCGGCGGAAAGAACCGGGATATCGAGACTGTGCTCCGTGCCTCCGTTATAAGGAACGACAGGATCGGACGTGCCGTTGATCATCACTATGGGGACAGCGCGTCCAGGTACACAGATCATGTTTTTTGGCATCGTTGCCCCGACTATCCCCACAGCAGCGATGCGGTCGCTGAGAGCGCATCCAGTGCGCATGCTCATGAATCCGCCATCTGAGAGGCCGATGGCGTAGATGCGCGAAGAATCCACCGAGGCCTTGGTGCCGATCTGATCGAGCATCTGGTTGAAGAACGCGATATCGTCCGGGGCTGCGCCGCGGTGTGGTTGCTCCGGTTCCTGATTCGGACGCTGCCCGCCGGGATAGCGCCCACCGCCTCCACCCGGATAACCTCCTCCACCACCTCCGGGATATCCGCCACCGGGATAACCACCGCCGTATCGGCGGCGGCCGGGTCCGGGGCCGAAGGCGGGGCGATGCTCTTGCGGGCGAACGCCAATATTCCAACGCCCGTGCAGCGCCGCGGGATAGACCACGATGATTCCGTCCTTGTCGGCGATTTGATTGAACTGCGTGAGACGCTCGATGTCGTCGGGATCCTGGTTCATGCCGTGGAGCATGATCACGACCGGGTAATGATGCTGGGCGTCATATCCCGCTGGAAGGCGCAACAGGAACGTGCGGTCCACATCGTCGACGGTGACCTTCTCCTTGGTTTCCTGGGCGCGCAGAGTCTGGGCCGCGAGAAGCAGCGTGAGCGATGCCGCCGCGCAGTGGGCCACGCGCCGACTATTTAGAACACTTGATTTCATCTGATCTCCTCGAACCGGACGACCGCCAGGCAGCTGTTTCTCCTGCCTTGGAAGCTTCTTCACCGGAAGAAGTTGGCTGATTTGGTGGAACTTTCCTTTGGGACTGAGCGTACCTTCTATCGGAGCGGGAAATCAAACCCGAGGAAGGCGCAAAGGGGAAGGAGACTACGATGGACGGACTCACGGGATTTGCGGCAGTGATCATGGCATTGGGTATGCCGACGGCAATTGTCTGGATGTACACGTATTATCGAGTGCGCAGACTGCGATCGGAGGAGCGGCTGGCGGCGATCCAGCGGGGAGTGACGATCCCGATGGAACCGGATCTTTCCGAGGCGGCCAGTTCACGACGCGCGGGAATCCTGCTGATCGCTGGCGCTGTGGGTTACATGCTGGCGTTCACGCTGGTGGCGCGCTTTGAACCCGACGCGCAGATCGCGGCGGCTTTTGGCGCGATCCCGTTCACGCTGGGGTTGGGATATTTTCTGGACGCAGCTTTGATTCGGCGGGACGCGAAGGCTTCGTCGTAGAGCGCGCGAGAGATTCATTCAAAGAATTCAACGGCCCACCTAAACACCGCAGAGAACGCTGCGTCCAGGTGGGCCATTCTCTTTCTTCGCAGTCCTATTCTCCGGTCAGAAATTTATATTGCCGCTCATTCAATGGGACGACACTGAGCCGTCCTTGGCGCACCAGCGGAGAATCCGCAAAGACCGTGCTTGATTTCACTTCTGCCAGCGTCACGGGCTTGGCGACAGGGCTTCCCGCCTTGATCTTCACTTGCGGATTCCTGGTGTCCGAGGCATCGACCGAGATCACCGTGGCTGTGCCGACGGCTTGCTTCTCATCGCCTGTGTGATAAATCACGAGGCGCTCGCCGGGCTTCATCCCGCGAAGATATTTTAGGGCGACGGGATTGGAGACTCCGTCCCAGATGGTGGTTTTTTCGCGTTGCAGGTCGGCGAAGGAGTAGGTGGAGGGTTCGGTCTTGAGCAGGTAGTCCATAGGTCCCCGGTCGTTCGAATTTGGTTTGGAAATGGTACCGCTCTGGTCTTAATTCGGCTTCTTAGAATCCGGCGCTGGGGGATCTTGCTTTGGCTTTGCGTTGGATTCCGCCGAGTGATCGTCGTAGATGGAGTACTGTCCCTGCGGGCGCTTCAGCTTAATGGTGATTTCGGTCTTCGGCTTTTCGATATTGAAATCTTCGCCATAGGTCTGAAATCCATGAGCGAGCACTTGGACGCGCAGCGGGCCGTAGGGGATGCCATCGAGATTGGTTTTGCCGTCGGGATCGGTCTTGAGTTCTAAGTCGCCGCGTTCCTGTTTGCCCTTACTGTCGACCGGATGAAGGATGACGGCAGCGTTGCGTACCGGCCTGCCGTTATCG
>DATEJO010000203.1:0-15684 GCA_035277905.1 Candidatus Sulfotelmatobacter sp. | reverse complement strand
ATATTGGTAAGCTGGAGTGCATTCGTTTCAGCTAGGAGCTAGAAGCTAAGAGCTGCCTTATGTCTTACGAGACCGCAGTGGCGAGCATGTTTGCGCTGGGGCATGAGCTGGCGCAGACGCCGTCGCACAAGTTCGACCTGGCGCACATGCGCGTGTTGCTGGCGGAAATGAATCATCCCGAGCGGACGTTTCCCGGTGTGCTGATCGCGGGGACTAACGGCAAGGGATCGACGGCGGCGACGCTGGCTTCGATTTTCCGGGCGTCTGGATTGAAAACTGGTCTCTATACCTCACCTCATCTGATGCGGCTGAACGAGCGAATCCGGGTGAACGGGCTGGAGATCAGCGATGATGCGTTCGCAGGGCTGCATGGGGAAGTCGACTCGATCGCGGATCGGCTCGTGCGGCAGAAGAAGCTGCCGTGGCATCCGAGCTTCTTCGAGATGATGACGGCGATTGCGTTCGCATATTTTTCGCGGGAGAAAGTGGATATTGCGGTACTCGAGGTTGGGATGGGCGGGCGGCTGGATGCAACGAACGTCGTCGAGCCGTTGGTGAGCGTGATTGCCGATATCTCGCTCGACCATCAGAAATTCCTCGGAAATACCGTCGCGGAGATTGCGCGCGAGAAGGCGGGGATTATTCGTCCGGGCGGAGTGGTGGTCACTCTGCCGCAGCAGCCGGAGGCGAATGACGTCGTCGGGAATACGATTCTGGATCTGGACGCGGTCGGGGTGAGCGCGGTGCAGTATGTGCCGCCGGTGTCTCCTGGCAGTTCTCTGTTCTCAAATCGCAGTTCTCAGAAAAACACCAATCCCGCCGAGAATTTTGCGCGGTCTGAATATCCGTTGCAGGTGATGGGACGAGAGATTCTGGTGCAGAGTCCGCTGGTGGGACGGCATCAACTGCGGAATGTGGCCTTGGCCATCGCGGCGGCGGAAGAAGCGGGAAAGAAAGGCATCCCGGGAATTACTGCGGAATCTATTGAGCGAGGGATTCGCGAGACGAACTGGCCGGGACGGTTTCAGGTTGTGCCGGGCACGCCTGAGATCGTGCTCGATGTGGCACACAATCCGGCAGGAGTGTGGGCGTTGCGCTCTGCCCTTTCAGAGCGCTATGAGGACCGTCCAATGATTTTTGTTTTCGGCGCGATGCGTGACAAGGCAATCTCAGAGATGACTGAGATTCTGTTTCCGGTGGCGGAGCGCGTGATTGCGACGAGACCGGGGAATCCACGGGCGGCATCGCCGGAGGAGATTCAGCAGGCAGCCCTTCGGACCGGAGCTGAGATCGAGGTCATTGGCGAGGTTCGCGCGGCGCTGGATCGCGCTCATACTTTGGCAGGCGCGAGAGCTGTGGTCGTTGTGACCGGGTCGATCTATCTCGTGGGCGAAGTGATGGGGCTGCTTGGGGTGCGGGCCTGACCTAAAATGGAGGATGTGGCGGAATTGAAGTCATCGGTAGAGCAGGCGCAGAGCGAGGAAGTTGGGGCTCCTCAAGCAGTCGCCGCAAGTCCGCGGCCAAGTCCACACGAAAATCCTGCAGTGAAGTACGGCTGGGCAAGCAGGTTGCGCTCGTATTTTTTCCTCGATCTTCTGATCTGGTTTTACACGCTTGCAATGGGACTGTTGGCTCTGCCGGGAGGCCTCTTCGATCGCAAGGGACGCCGGTTGCACTGGTTCTCGCGCACCTGGTCGTGGCTGATCATGAAGACGATCTTTTCGCCGGTGAAGGTGACCGGGCTGGACAAGATCGACACCTCCAAGCCTCACGTTTATGCAGCGAACCACGCTTCCGCGCTCGATATCCCGGTTCTGTATGCGAACTTGCCGTTTCAGTTCAGAATCGCATTCAAGAAGGAGCTTTTGTCTTATCCGGTGGTCGGCTGGCAACTCAAACGGTCCGGCCAGGTTTGTATCGATCAGCAGAATCCGGCGCACTCGATCAGTAGCATTCGTGCAGCGCTGAAGGGGTTAAAGGACGGGCTGCCGCTGGTGATTTTTCCCGAGGGAGGGCGTTCGCCTGATGGCTACATCAAACCATTTCTGCCGGGTGCGTTTTTTCTCGCGATAAAGGCGCAGGTAGATATCGTTCCGGTGGCACTGGTAGGAACGTACGAACTGCTGCCGATGGACACGTATCACATCAAGTGCCGTCCGCTGGAGATGCGGGTGGGGGAGCCGATCTCGACTGTTGGGCTCACAATGCGCGATCTGGAAGCGTTATCAGCGCGCGTGCAGAAGGCGGTTCAGGAGCTGTATTATCCGGACTGATTCAGTCTTCATTTTGTAATTTCATAATCGGGTAATTTGGTAATTGAAACCCAAGGTCGACGGTTCTCAACTAACCAAATTAAAGAATTACAAAACTACAAAATCAGCAGACAGCAAGTTTTAACGGAAACAACAATCACTCCTAGGCGGCCTTCTTTCCTTCATCGCAGAGTTGTTGGTAGTGTTCGCGCCCCCGGCGGTATCCACGTAGGAAGGGTTCCTCTACGTGCTTGCCGGGATACTGACGCTTAACGTCGTCGAGAGCGGCGTCCATTTCGGCAGAGACCTGATCGAACTCTTTGCAGCGTGTTCTGGCGTGCATGGCCGACTGAAATCCAAAACGGAAAAACTGCTCGTCATCAGAAAAGCTGCTGCCTGACGCAGGGTAGCGGTTTTCTTCAGCGCTGCGGAGTCCGATCCACCACTGCTCGCGGGCAGCATCGATCGATTCCGCGCCTTCGCGTTTCAGGAGATCGTGGACGAAGGACGCCAATCCATCGTTGTCAGCAAGCGCGACGACAACACTGCGCCCTTTGCGGATGGCGTCTTCGTAGACGAAGATCTCGTCTTCGGGCAGGCCCTCGTAGCTGTGGCTTTCCACCTTGTTGCCGGTGGTAGCCCCCACCGTGGCACCGGCTGCCCCCAGAATCGCAGTCCCCAACAATCCCAAAGCGGTGACTGGACCAACTCCGGGGACGAGGGCCATCAGGAGTGAGCCTCCGGTCACTCCGAGGCCGCCGCCGAGGAGCGCACCGATCGCTCCGCCCATGCCGGGCTGTTCGGCGTCTTCGACCGCGACCGACTGGATTTCCTTGTCGACATGATCGACGGTTCCGGGAGTGAGCAGCGTAACGTGGTCGGAAGAGATTCCGGCCTTCTGGATTTCGGTTACTGCGTGTTCCGCCGCAGATCTGCTCGTAAAAACTCCGGTCATGGCTGGCATGTTCGCCTCCAGAAGAATTCGCTGTGTGGAACAGCGGTTGAAATGTGGACTGATGCTCAAGAACTGAGCAGGAGTATGATGCCGGGAACCCGACGAACGTAACAGCAAAATTTGATTTTGCAGTCCTGGCGTAACCTTTTCCTGCCGGACGGCGTTTTATCCTGTGTAGGCGAAAAGCGCGCGGAGAATTCGTTGAAGGCTCTGAAGAAAGAAGCGGACGAACGGCTTCTGATTGAAGCTGCGCAGAAGGACCCTGCCCGCTTCGGGGAGCTATATGAAATTCACTTCGAACGCGTGTATGCCTATGTTGCGCGGCGCGTGCAGGACCGGGCCGAGACCGAAGATCTGACGGCGGAGGTTTTTCATCAGGCGCTGGCCAACCTGAAACGATTCGAGTGGCGAGGGATCCCGTTTGCGGCGTGGCTGTTTCGCATTGCCGCCAATTTGATTTCGGACCGTTGGCAGCGCTCCGGACGGGAAGTGGCGGACGAGGAGCGGATTGAAGCGGCCCAAGTCAGTCCCAAAGAAATTGAGCAGGTGGAGCGGCAGGCAACGCTGTTTCGCTTGGTCGATTCCCTGCCGGTCGAGCAGCAGCGCGTGGTCGTGCTGAGATTTGTGGAACAAAAAAGTATCAAGGAAGTCGCTCGGGAGATTCGCAAGACCGAAGGTGCAGTGAAGCAATTACAGTTTCGCGCGTTGAGCAACTTACGCGCGCGCATGGAGGGTGCCGATGCCTAAGCGCTCTCTAAAACACGGGAATGGCGACAGCAAGAAGATCGAGCAACTGAATACAGCCATCGAGGCGATGCTGGCGCGGAACGATGGCCGGGTCGTTAAGGCGGGGGCTGAGATCGAGCCGTTGGCGCGCATCGCGGCGGACTTGCGCAATCTGCCGAATGCGAGTTTTAAGGCACGATTGAAATCTGAATTAGAAGGGAAAAGACGTATGCCTACCGTTGCTGAACCAGTTACAAGCACGCACGTGAGCGCAACACCCAGGATCGCGTTCCGGGATCCTTCCAAAGCGATTGAGTTTTACAAGAGGGCTTTGGGCGCAAAGGAGATGTTCCGTTTCCAGGTTGGGGACGATATCCCGCATGCCGAGTTGAGGATCGGCGACTCGAGTATCAATATCGCGGGCGAATGGCCCGAAGGCGGCCGCTTCAGTGCCGAGACGCTGGGGAACTCGCCGATCTCGATGTCAGTCCAGGTGGATGATGTGGATTCGTTCGCGGAGCATGCCGTTGCCGAGGGAATGAAACTGGTGCGCGAGCCGAAAGACCAATTCTACGGGCATCGCGATGCGCTGCTGCAGGATCCTTTTGGCTATTCGTGGGCGGTGTTCACGGTGAAGGAACAGATGTCGGCGGAGGAAATGCACCGGCGAATGAAGGGCATGATGACTGGGCCCGAAGGTGGAGAGGCATCCAAGAAAACGGCGGTGAGCCCTGTGCCGCAAGGCTTCCGGATGGTGACTCCGTATCTGGTGGCGGAGAATGGTTTGGCGCTGCTCGACTTCGTCAAGGAAGCGTTCGGAGCGGAAGAGATCATGCGGGCGGTGATGCCGGCGGGCGTACACGCCGAAGTGCGCATGGGTGATTCGGTGCTGATGATGGGCGGAGGACTGCCGGGGAAAAAGCCGCCAACAAGCGTGCAACCCAATGCGCTTCATGTCTACGTAGAAGATGCGGATGCGGTATGCAAAAAGGCGGTCGCGGCGGGAGCTACTCTGATCGATGACGTTCGCGATCAGGATTATAGCGAGCGGTCGGGGACAGTCAAAGATCAGGCGGGTAACTTCTGGTATGTGGCAACGTATCAAGGCGAGGGCATGGTTCCAAAGGGACTGCACAACGTGAATCCATATCTGCATCCGCGGCGGGCCGAGCCTCTGATCAGCTTCCTGAAACGCGCATTCGAAGCGGAGGAAGTCGCGAAGTATGCATCGCCCGATGGCGTGGTGAATCATGCAGTAATTCGTGTAGGCGACGCCGTTATCGAGATGGGTGAGGCGCATGGCAAGTACGAAACGATGCCGGCGATGTTTTATTTGTACGTTCCGAACATGGAGACCGTGTACCGGCAGGCGCTCGCGGCTGGAGCCACTTCAATTCAGGAGCCGACGGATCAGCCGTACGGGGATCGCAATGCCGCAGTGAAAGATGCGTTCGGGAACAAGTGGTACATCGCGACGCACGTCAAGGATGTGCAGAGGTAGGCGTTGTTGCAAGATCTGCCGGTTACCCACAAGATGTGAACGAGGAGCGAGGGGGCAAATTTCGCTCCTCAGTTGTCTTCGCTGGCCCAGATGCGCTCCGGCCTCAGTTTGACCGCCCCTCACGGGCTTCTCTACACTGAAGGTTTCAGAAAGCCAGCAGGTTTCAGACTATGGCAGACAGCATTCATGTGACGCTCCCGGATGGGAGCGTGAAGGAAGTTCCGAAAGGCACGACGGCGCTTGACGTCGCGAAGTCGATCAGTCCGCGACTGGCCGATGCGGCGCTGGTGGCGAAGACGAACGGGGATCTCATTGATCTCGCGCGTCCTCTGGAGAAAGACACCGACCTGACGCTCTTGACCGAGAAAAATCCCGAGGCGTTGCAGGTGTTCCGGCATTCGTCGGCGCATCTTCTGGCTGCGGCGGTGCTCGAACTTTTTCCGGAGACGAAGTTGGGGCACGGGCCCGCGACCGACAGCGGGTTCTTTTACGACTTTTATCGTCCGACGCCGTTCACGCCCGAGGACCTCGAGAAGATCGAGAAGAAGATGCAGGAACTGGTGCAGCAGAACATTCCGTATGCTCGGGAATTCCTGCCACGCGACCAGGGGCTGGCGGAGTTCAAAAAAGAAGGCGACTTCATGAAGTGCCATTTCATCGAGCAATTCACCAAGCCCGATGAAAAGATTTCGATTTACCGAACGGGCAAGTTCACGGATTTTTGCCGAGGTCCGCATATACCGTCGACGGGAAAAATCAAGGCTTTCAAGCTGCTGAACATTGCGGGCGCGTACTGGCTGGGAGACGAAAAGAATCCGCAGCTGCAGCGGATTTATGGGACGTCGTTTTACTCGAAGAAGGATCTCGACGAGTATCTGAAGCACATTGAGGAGACCAAGAAGCGCGACCATCGCGTGCTGGGCAAGCAGCTCGATCTTTTTTCGATTCAGGAGCTGGCCGGGCCGGGGCTGATCTTCTGGCATCCGAAGGGCGGGATCATCCGCAAAGAGATGGAAGACTGGATGCGCGAGCAGTATCTCAAGCGCGGATATTCGCTCGTCTACACGCCGCACGTGATGCGGCGGCAGTTGTGGCAGACCTCGGGACACGAGGGCTACTACTCGCAGAACATGTTTGACGCGATGGAGCTCGATGATGCCGAGTACCGCCTGAAGCCCATGAATTGCCCTGGGCACATTTTGATTTATCGAGACGGGCTCAAGTCGTATCGCGATCTGCCGGTGCGTTTGGGCGAGCTAGGAACTGTGTATCGGTACGAGCGGTCGGGAGTGATGCATGGACTGCTGCGCGTGCGCGGATTCACGCAGGATGACGCGCATATTTTTTGCACCCCTGAGCAGATTGAGGGAGAAATTGCTGCGTGCCTGGAGTTTGCATTCGACACTTTGAAAGATTTCGGATTCGAAAAGTTTCAGACGGAGCTTTCGACGTGGAACCCGGAAGACAAGAAGAATTTTGTCGGCACCGAAGAGCAATGGAACCACGCGCAGCAGTCGCTCGAGAAAGTTCTGAAAGAGCGGGGAGTCGAGTATACGACGATCCCCGGCGAGGCCGCGTTCTACGGACCGAAGATCGATATCAAGCTGGTGGATGCGATCGGGCGGCTATGGCAGCTTTCGACCGTGCAGTTTGATTTCAATCTGCCGGCGCGCTTCGGATTGGAATATGTCGCCGAGGACGGATCGCGCAAACAGCCGGTGATGGTGCATCGCGCGCTGTATGGCTCGATTGAGCGGTTCTTTGGCGTGCTGATCGAGCACTATGCGGGGGCCTTCCCAGTGTGGCTATCGCCAGTGCAGGCGGTGATGATTCCGATCAGCGAGCGGCACGCGGAGTACGCGAACAAAATCGCGGCGCAATTGAAGGCGGTCGGCGTGCGCGTCGAGGTCGATGCGCGCAACGAGAAGATGAATGCCAAGATCCGCGAACACGCTTTGCAGAAGGTGCCGTTCCTGCTGGTGGTCGGAGATAAAGAGGCCGAGGCGGGGAAGGTGAATGTCCGGACGCGAGGGAAAGAGAAGACCGAGGACATGCCTGCGGCGGAGTTCGTGGAGAAGATCCGGAAGCTGATTGCGGAGAAGAGCGCGGAACTATAGAGGCTTTTCACCACTGAGACACAGAGGCACGGAGAAGAAGGAAGAACCACGGGAGGACAGCCGCCTCGGCTGTCTTCACGTAATCACTGGTTGTACCATGTTGCCGTGCATTCCCTTGCCGAGCGCGTTCTCTCCCATATTCGGCGGCAGGAACTGTTTCATGCCGGAGATCGTGTTGGCGTTGCCGTCTCTGGCGGGATTGATTCCGTGGCGCTGTTGCGGCTTCTTCTGGATCTGCGGCGTGAGTTGGGGATTGTCCTTTCGGTTGTTCATTTCAATCACAAGTTGCGCAGGGCGGAGTCGGATGCAGACGAGCAATTCGTCGCGGGTCTCGCTCGCCAGTTCGATCTCGAGTTTTTTTGCGACAGCGATGATGTGGCGGGGCACGCGCGCGATGAAGGTGTGAGCCTGGAGACGGCTGCGCGCGAGTTGCGGTATGGTTTCTTCCGATCGCTGATTGAGGACGGCCCTCAGGGGCTGAAACCCCCGTCATCCGCTGCCGTCAGCGGCACGGCTGAAGCCGTGCCCTTTCCCGAGGTGCCCGCCCCAAATGTGCCCTTCCTGGATCACAGCATGCCCACCCTCTCGCAAACTGCGCGAGAAGGGTGGGGCAACCTCGACGCGCCTACCCATGCACCCGAACGGGACGGCAATCTCGAGGGGCGGAGGCTGAATAAGATCGTTACCGGGCACACGCTGGATGATCAGGCGGAGACCCTTCTCATGCGGATTGTGCGAGGGGCGGGGTTTCGAGGGTTGGGTGGGATTCATCCGCGAATCGCGGTGGAAGGTGACGAGGGCGAGGTGTACGGGGAGATCGTGCGGCCGCTGCTCGAGTTCCGGCGGCGGGAGTTGGAGTCCTATCTGCGGGAGGTCGGGCAGAGCTGGCGCGAGGATGCGACGAATGCGGATTCTAGGTTCACGCGGAACCGGATTCGCAAGCTGGTGCTGCCGCTGCTCGAAAAAGAGTTCAATCCCTCGGTTGCCGAAAATCTTGCGGAACTGGCTGAGATCGCCCGCGGCGAGGAAGATTACTGGGAAAACGAAATTACCGGGTGGATGGGGACGGCGATTCATTGGTCTGAGCCGGAGTGGGCGCGTCCTGCGACGGGCGGGCTGGTTCAGATTGGACATGTCTCGAACACCCCCACCCTAAGCGCAAACGGCGCGCTTAGGATGGGGCACCCAACGACTGGGACGGGGCGTCCGGGGGTCGAGACGGAATCAGAGAAGAGCCTGCAGGCACGCATCGACGAAGCGCCGTGGCTGGTGATGAATGCTTCCGTGGATCGTTTGTGGTTTCTGGGTGAACCTACTGCCGTGCAGCGGCGGGCCGTGAAGGCCATCGGAGAACATGCGGGCCTGGCGCTGGAGTTCAAGCATATCGACGAGATTCTGCGGTTCGCAGCAGAAGAGGGTGCGAGCGGGAAGGAGTTGTCCCTGCCTCTGGGCTGGAAGGTGACACGGCAGGCGGATCAGTTGCTGTTTCTGACTCCCGATCTGCGCGGGCAGACTACTGACAATTACGAATTCGAACTTACGATTCCGGGGCGGTTGAGTATTCCCGAGATTGGGTTGGTGATCGAGGTGCGCCGGGTTCCGGCTGGTTCGGAGGCGGCGTATAATCCGGAGCACCTTCTGGACGCAGATTCTCTGCCCGGACCGTTAAGGGTGCGGAACTGGCGTGCAGGAGACCGGTTCTGGCCCGATCATACGAAATCCCCCAAGAAAGTTAAGGAATTGCTGCAGGAGCATCATGTCGCTCATCCGGAGCGGCGGCTTTGGCCGGTAATCGTGGGTGGGGATGAGATTGTATGGCTGAGGGGATTTGCTCCGCCGACGAGATTGCGGGCGAAACTGGGGCGGGAGACGGTCGCAATCCTGGTGACAAAGCCGGGCAGCGATGATGAGGCTTAAGCGCGAATAGAATTCAGCAGATAAGTGCCGGGAGGCACGCTAATTCATGAACGGTTCGAGAGTCGAGCCACTGCGGCAAGTGATTGGCGCCGAACAGATTCAGAAGCGGGTCAAGGAACTTGGGCGCCAGATTTCCGACGACTACAAGGGCCAGACCGTTCAGATGCTGGCCGTGCTCGAAAACGCCTTCATGTTCCTGGCCGACCTGGTGAGGGCGATCGAGGTTCCGGTTGTGTGCCAGTTCATCAAGCCCAAGTACAGCCGTCCTCAAGGCGCGGGCGCCGATGTGATGGAGATCTTTTTCAGCCATGAGCCGGAGATTAAGGGCCAGCACATCCTGTTGGTGGAAGGGCTGGTTCACTCGGGCGTGACCAGCGAGTTCTTGATGAGCGATCTGCGGTCGCGCGGTGCGGCGTCGGTGAAACTGGTGACGTTGCTAGATCGCCAAGCGGCCCGGCGGGTACCGCTGCAGCCCGACTATTTTGGCTTTCTGGTGGATGAGACATTCCTCGTCGGATACGGACTGGGTGCGGTCGAGCAAACGAGCCGTAATCTGCCGTACCTGGCAGCAGCCAAATAGCAGAGCCCCAGTGACTTAAGTTATAAGTGAAGAACAGCGCCTTTTTCCGATGGAATATGTAGAATAAGGTTCTAAGGAATTCGCCAATCGAATTATCGGCTGGGGCATCTAATAGCTGTATGCGTCCGGCGAGCGGTGTATTGGCGCTTCAGGAGTCTTCTAGGTGAACTCAACTGTAAAGACCGTGCTGTTCTGGCTGCTAATCGGCGTCTCGGCCCTGCTGTTGTGGGAGGTTGTAAAAGGGGCTCGCGATGGTCAGAAGGACAAGGAAATCAACGTCACGCAGTTCATTAGTGACATCGACCAGAACAGCGTCCAGGAGATGACCGTAAACGGCATGGAGGTTCGCGGCAAGCTCCGCGACGGCTCGCAATTTCATACCACGGCTCCGTCCAATTACTTCACCCCGGAACTGCTTAAGACCTTGCACGATAAGGGCGTCGTTATGAACTTCCACGACGTCAACAGCGGGAACCTTTCCTTGACCCTGCTTGGAACCTGGGCTCCGCTGATCCTGTTGGGCGCACTGTGGTTCTTCATGATCCGCCAGATGCAGACGGGCGGGAACAAAGCTTTGTCGTTCGGCAAGAGCCGGGCGCGGCTGCTCTCGATGCAGCAGAAGAAGGTCACATTTAAGGATGTCGCCGGAGTCGAAGAGGCTAAGGAAGAGCTGCGGGAGATTATCGAATTCCTGCGCGAGGCGCAGAAGTTCCAGAAGCTGGGCGGGAGGATTCCGAAGGGCGTCCTGCTCGTAGGGCCTCCGGGAACAGGTAAGACCTTGCTGGCGCGGGCGGTTGCCGGTGAGGCGAACGTTCCGTTCTTCTCGATTTCGGGTTCGGACTTCGTGGAAATGTTCGTCGGCGTGGGCGCTAGCCGCGTTCGCGATCTATTTGAGCAGGGCAAGAAGAATGCGCCGTGCATCATCTTCATCGACGAAATTGACGCTGTCGGGCGCCATCGCGGCGCCGGGCTTGGCGGCGGACACGACGAGCGCGAGCAGACTTTGAACCAGTTGCTGGTCGAGATGGACGGCTTCGAATCGAATGAAGGCGTCATCCTGATGGCCGCCACGAACCGTCCTGACGTGCTCGATCCGGCGCTGCTGCGGCCCGGACGCTTTGACCGGCGGGTGGTGGTGAGCCGTCCGGATGTGCGTGGGCGCGAGGAGATTCTGAGGGTTCATACGCGGAAGATCCCCCTTGCCGAGGATGTCGATCTGTCGGTGCTGGCCCGCGGGACTCCAGGCTTTTCTGGCGCCGATCTGGCGAACATGGTCAACGAAGCTGCTTTGGCGGCTGCGCGCCAGAATCGCAAGGCCGTGCTGCAGTATGACTTTGAGCTGGCCAAGGACAAAGTCCTCATGGGCGTGGAGCGCAAGTCGCTGCTGCTGACCGATGAGGAAAAGAAGAATACGGCGTATCACGAGGCAGGACACGCGCTGGTGGCGGCGAAGATGCCGCATTCCGATCCTTTGCACAAGGTGACGATCATCCCGCGCGGCATGGCTTTGGGCGTCACGATGCAGCTGCCCACCGACGACCGGCACAACTATTACAAGAACTATCTGGATACGCAGATCGCCATCCTGATGGGCGGGCGCATCGCGGAAGAGATGTTCCTCAACGTGATGAGCACCGGCGCCGGCAATGACATTGAGCGGGCGACCGATATGGCTCGCAAGATGGTCTGCGAGTGGGGCATGAGCGATCTTGGCCCGCTGACCTTTGGCAAGAAGGAAGAGCAGATCTTCCTGGGCCGCGAGATCGCGCAGCACCGCGACTACAGCGAAGATACGGCCATCAAGATCGACCAGGAAGTGCGCAAGCTGGTCAACAACGGCTACAACACGGCCAGGCAGATCCTGTCGGACAACCGCGATACGCTTGAGCAAATTGCCAAGGCGCTGATCGTGCGCGAGGTTCTGGACGCGAATGAGATCAAGTTGCTCGTCGACGGCAAGGAACTTCCGCCGATGCCTCCGCCGGCAGTGAAGCCGGATGACGGCGTGCAGCACGTGATCAAGCCGAATCTGGAGCCCGGACGCGCGAAGGGCGGGGAGCGGCCGGCTACGGCGTAAAGGTCAAAGCAGACCAACTATATTGTGGGCGGCCTTGAGCGTCGCCCCCTTTCTTTTTTGCGAATGTTCTCCAAGCAACGAATGAAATCGGGGACTCCAGAACAGGTGAGCCCCGTTTGACTACTGTGCTTTTGTGTTATTGGCTGGACCAGATTGTTTGACTTGAATTGCTATCGCGGGTTGCTCCTGCCTCTAGTAGCTTCGGTAGTCAAACCAAGCTCGATTCCAGCTGCAGTTTTCACGACTCCACCCTCTCCGCGCCTGTCCCCACTCCGCGAATAGTTTTGCGTCTCCAATTGGAAATTCAGTGTAGCTGGTAAAGTTATACAGATCCTCGACCTTAAAAGTCAGGAACGCCTCGATCCATTCACTGGGCTTAACAGTTATTTGGCTGCCAGCAACGAACTGTGACCCAAGGAGCCACTGTTCGGAACTCTTCAGAACGATCTGGTGTCTTTCTTTAACTCTGAGGACAACGCGAAGATTCCCTTGTTCCCATTCAAGATGGTCAGGATTCGGACCTTTCTTCATTGTGCTCGGATCTTTGCTCCACGGAATTTCTATCGGCGCCTCGCCAACATTTCTAAGCCTAATCTCTGCTCTGATCTCGCCACCAACTTGAAGTGTGGTACTGCTCAGTTGGACGATTTCTACGGACAATTTTCGTGGATGGCCGTCATTCGGTGTCACAGCGCCGTTAGCCATAATTCCTACTGTCTCCTGAGTACAACCCGGGGCCAGATGTTCAACGCTGGTCGACGCTGTGCTTGGAGCTGCTCCCGGTTCTGTAAGATCTACGACGCCGACCTGCTGCGAAAATGCAACGCTCGCTGACAATAGAAGCCACAATATAGAGAATTCACTCAGTGTCATACGTTGGATTATCTGCGCCATCTAAGGCGCTGAACAACGAAATTAAGAAAATCAGGCGAATAGCTAATTCATTCTGAGACGCTCGGCGGCCCGCGTTACTCCCTCGATTCGGCGCTTGATCCAGCCTCGAAAATAGACCTCTTTTGTGGTATAATCTTTACAGTAAGAATCGATCCTAAGTATTAGCAATTTCAATAACTTGAGTCCGATTTGGAGAGCTCAAGAAGAGACGGATCGAATGCACTTCCAGCCTGGTTCCAGGACCGAAAGCAGCACATTCGAGAACACAAAAATTCGGGACATTTTCGCGGAGCGGAATGGCCACTAAAGAGATCAATACTCCCATCGTCGACACGAAAACAAAAAACGGAAAAGTGACTCCGATTAACGGAGGCAACGGAAACAGCAACAGCGACTACACCGCCGATTCGATCAAAGTGCTCGGCGGAATGGAAGCGGTCCGCAAACGTCCCGCGATGTATATCGGATCGACGGGCGAACTCGGGCTGCACCATCTCGTGTATGAGGTCGTCGACAACTCCGTTGACGAAGCGCTTGCCGGATTTGCCACGAAGATTGAAGTCACGATTCACCTCGACAACTCCATCACGGTGATCGACGACGGACGCGGTATTCCCGTCGATGATATGGAGATCGATGGGGAGAAAGTTTCTGCGGCACAGGTCGTGATGACAAAGCTGCATGCCGGAGGAAAGTTCGATTCGTCGACCTACAAAGTTTCCGGCGGATTGCACGGCGTTGGTGTGTCTTGCGTGAACGCGCTGAGCGAAGATCTCGAACTTGAAATCTGGCGCGATGGTGCGACGTGGCAGCAGACGTATTCGAAGGGCGATCCGACCAGCAAGCTGAAGAAGACCGGCGTTGCGAAGGTGAAGACCGGGACGAAAGTTCACTTCCTGCCCGACAAGAGCATCTTCACCGCGACCGAATACAATTACGACACGCTGGCCCAGCGCCTGCGCGAGTTGGCGTTCCTGAACAAGGGATTGCTGATCACGCTCACCGACGAGCGCGCGACCGATGCGAAGACCGGGGAGCCGAAGCATGCCGAGTTCAAGTACAACGGCGGCATTGCGGAGTTCATCAAACATCTGAACCGCGGCAAGCAGGTGCTGCACGACAAGCCGATCTACATGGAGGACGACCGGAACGGCGTCCACATGGAAATTGGCCTGCAGTACAACGACGGATATTCGGAAACGATTTTCAGCTTCGCGAACAACATCAACACAATTGATGGCGGAACGCATCTTTCGGGATTCCGCACGGCTCTGACCCGCACGATCAACTATGCGGGACAGCAACTCGGATTGTTCAAAGATGTGAAAGAGAACCTGACGGGTGATGACGTCCGCGAAGGTCTGGTTGCGGTGATCAGCGTGAAGCTGCCGCAGCCGCAATTTGAAGGGCAGACGAAGGGCAAGCTGAATTCCGACATCGCGGGAACGGTGACCCAGTTCGTGAATGAGCGGCTCGGGGCATTTTTCGAGCAGAATTCGACTGTCGCGAAAAAGATCATCAACAAAGCCGTCGATGCGGCGCGAGCTCGGGAAGCGGCGCGCAAGGCGCGCGATCTGACGCGGCGCAAGGGAGCGCTCGATTCCGGAGGCCTGCCGGGCAAGCTAGCGGATTGTTCGGAGCGTGATCCGAACCGTTGCGAGCTGTTCCTGGTCGAGGGCGAGTCCGCAGGCGGGACGGCGAAGCAGGGGCGTGACCGGCGATTCCAGGCGATCCTGCCGCTGAAAGGAAAGATCCTGAACGTCGAGAAGGCGCGCTACGACAAGATGCTGGCGCACGAAGAAATCCGCGCCATGATCACGGCGCTCGGCACCGGGATTGCGAAAGACGATTTCGATCCGACGAAAGTGCGCTACGGCAAGATCATCCTGATGACCGACGCTGACGTTGACGGCAGCCATATTCGCACGCTGCTGCTGACGTTCTTCTTCCGGCACATGCAGGATTTGATCAAGCGCGGGAATGTGTTTATCGCGCAGCCGCCGCTCTTCTCGCTGAAGAAGGGCAAGTCGCAGCAGTACATCAAGGATGAGCGCGAGTTCGTGAAGGTTATGGTGAAGCGGGCGGCTGATGGTTTGATCGTCCGTTACGGCGAAGGCGCGGCCAAACTCGAAGGCAAAGATCTTGCGAAGTTCATGGCCGTGCTCGACGAGTATCTGGGATTTTTCGAGAAGCTCGACAAGCGCGTGCGCAATGAAAAAGTCACAGAGTTGATTCCGAAGCTCGACCTGTCGAAGCGCGCGGACTTCGAGGGTGAGAAGAAGGACTCGCCCAAGAAGATCGAGCGTCTGGAAAAAGAAATCAAGAAGCTGCAGAAGGACGAGGGCTTCAAGAGCGTGGAAGCGCGTTTTGACGAAGAGCACAACCTTTGGGAGGTGATGTTCGTCAACAAGCACGGGGCAGAACACGTGATCAGCTGGGAACTGGCGTCCAGTGCTGAATGCCGGCAGCTGATTGCGAAATACAAGCAGATTCAGCCGTATATGGAGCCGCCGTTTGTGGTCGAGACGCTGGCCAAGACGGCGCCTGCTTCGACGAATGGCGACGGTGCTGACGGCGAAGGTGCGGGCGAGGACAAGGCCGAGAAAAAAGCTGCGGCGAAGACTCCGAAGCGGAAGGAAGTGGAGATCGTCGAGAAGACTAATGT
>DATEJO010000202.1:0-6832 GCA_035277905.1 Candidatus Sulfotelmatobacter sp. | reverse complement strand
ATTCATAAAATCCACTCCTCGGAGCGAGAATGCAGGCTATCCTTGCGCTGGAAGACGGCAGAGTCTTCCGAGGCAAAGGCTACGGCGCCAAAGGCGAATGCTACGGCGAAGTCGTTTTTAATACTTCCATCACCGGATATCAGGAAATATTCACCGACCCTTCCTACTCCGGACAGATCGTCGTTCTGACGAATCCAGAAATCGGAAATTACGGGACCAACCAGGAAGACAACGAGGCCACGCGTCCGTGGATCGAAGGCCTCATCGTGCGCGAGTTTTCGCGCATCAGTTCGAACTGGCGCTCGCAGCAGGTTGCCGAGGAATATCTGGAACAGTTCAAGGTCCCGGTGTTGTCGGATATCGACACACGCGCGCTGGTGCGGCATCTCCGCGACAACGGTGTGATGCGCGGCGTGATCTCGACCATCGAGAGCGACACGGAGAAACTGGTCGCGAAGGCTCGCTCGATTCCGAAGATGGATGGAACGGATCTGGCGAAAGAGGTCAGCACGAAGCGTCCGTACGTCTGGGAAGTGGGCGAGCGATCGCACGAACCGGTGGCTGTGGTCGGCGTGAAAGATGAGCCGCCGCGATTCCATGTAGTCGCTTACGACTTCGGCATCAAGCAGAACATTCTACGCAAGTTGCGCGGTGAGGGATGCAAAGTCACGGTCGTGCCTGCGCAGACTCCCGCGGAAGATGTGCTCGCGCTGAAGCCAGATGGAGTGTTTCTATCGAATGGTCCGGGAGATCCCGAGCCGTGCACGTACGCGGTCGATTCGATCCGCAGGCTGATGGGTCGGCAACCGATCTTCGGAATTTGCCTTGGGCATCAATTGACCGGGATCGCTCTGGGCGGGAAGACGTTCAAGTTAAAGTTCGGGCACCACGGCGGGAATCATCCGGTGAAGCAGCTGAAGACCGGGAAGATCGAGATCACGGCGCACAACCATAACTTTGCGGTCGATCCGGACTCGCTGGCCGAGAGCGAAGTTGAGTTAACGCACGTCGATCTGAATGATGACACGCTCGAAGGGCTGCGCCACCGGAATATGCCGCTGTTCAGCGTGCAATATCACCCGGAAGCGGCACCCGGCCCGCATGATTCGCATTATTTGTTCAAAGAGTTCACGAAGATGATGGGGGAGTGGAAAGGGTGAGGAAACTGTCGCGGAGTCTTGCGGTTGTCTTCTCTATCGTGACTCTTTCGTCCCTGATATTTGGGTGTTCGCTTGCCCCTATTCACGGTTATTTTCATCAGGTAACTGTAATCCGAGGACGAGTGGTGGGCAGGAGTCTCGGGCCTTTTCAGTTCCGCTGGCTGCGTCAGTCGTTTGGTGTGGTTGGTGCACATTTGTCACTTTATGAATATCGTTTGCCGGCAAAATTCGAAGACCTAAAGCTGATCAGTGCGACCAAGGCCGACGCGCGTGGGAATTTCGACTTCGGCACCATCCCGCACGGCCACTACGTTCTTAAAATAACCGTGGACAATCCTGATCTGTTCGGAGGTTTGTTTGAGGTCGAAGTTACGAATGCGGTGAGGGCGACAAAGAGCCTGACGATAGACGTTTCGCCGATCCATCCGGACTGTAAAGGTGGACATGAGTTTATCGAGACTAAAGCCTAAGACAACGGATTCTGATGCCTAAGAGAACTGACATCTCGAAGATCCTCGTACTCGGCTCCGGGCCCATCGTCATCGGGCAGTCGGCGGAGTTTGATTACTCCGGCACGCAGGCTTGCAAGGCGCTCAAGTCCGAGGGCTTTGAAGTCGTGCTGGCGAACTCGAACCCGGCGACCATCATGACCGATCCGGAGTCGGCCGACCGCACCTACATCGAGCCGCTCACGCTGGAATATCTGGAAGAGATCATCCGCATTGAGCGCGAGATGACTCCGGGCGCAGGATTCGCCGTTTTGCCGACTGTCGGTGGGCAGACTGCGCTGAACCTGGCCATCGAACTTTCGGATGGCGGCGTGCTGGAAAAGTACAACGTTCATCTGATCGGTGCGAATGTCGCCGCCATTAAGAAAGCCGAAGACCGCCTCTTCTTCAAAGACGCGATGCAGAAGATTGGCCTCGACGTGCCGAAGTCGGCACTGGTCAATAACGCAAAAGATGGGATCGAGTTTGCGGGCAAAATCGGATTCCCTGTCATCGTTCGTCCGTCGTTCACTCTGGGCGGGACCGGCGGTGGCATTGCCTATAACCGCGAAGAGCTAGGAGAAGTGCTGGCCCGCGGCCTCGATCTTTCTCCGGTGCACGAGGCCCTGATCGAAGAATCGGTTCTCGGATGGAAAGAATTCGAGCTTGAGGTGATGCGCGACACGAAGGATAACGTCATCATCGTGTGCTCGATCGAGAACTTCGATCCCATGGGCGTACACACAGGCGACTCGATCACAGTGGCCCCGGCGCAGACGCTGACCGATCGCGAATATCAGGCGATGCGCGATGCTTCGATTGCCGTCATCCGCGAAATCGGTGTCGATACCGGTGGATCGAACATACAGTTCGGCGTGAATCCCGAGACCGGACGCATGGTCGTGATCGAGATGAATCCGCGCGTGTCGCGATCGTCGGCGCTGGCGTCGAAAGCAACCGGATTCCCCATCGCGAAAATTGCCGCCAAACTTGCCGTCGGATATACGCTCGACGAAATTCGCAACGACATTACGCGCAAGACTCCGGCGTGCTTCGAGCCGACGCTCGATTACGTAGTCGTGAAGATTCCGAAGTGGCAATTCGAGAAATTTCCCGGCGCGGATGACACGCTCGGCCCGCAAATGAAATCTGTCGGCGAAGTGATGGCCATCGGCCGCACTTTTAAAGAAGCTTTGATGAAAGGTGTCCGCTCGCTCGATACGGGGAAGAAGGTCGGTTCCGACAAGATCGAACCGAAAATTCTCACCCAGCGGTTGGTCACGCCGCATCCCGAGCGCTTGGCGTATGTGCGCTATGCACTGCGGCAGGGACACACGGTCAAGCAGATCGCCAAGATGACGTCGATGGATCCGTGGTTCCTATATCAATTGAAGGAGATCAACGACCAGCAGCTTGAACTGGAGAAGCACCCGATGGAGTCGATTCCGCCCGATGTGCTGCGCGAGACAAAGCGCATGGGATTCTCCGACGGACGGCTGGCGCAGGTCTGGCGCCTCGAGGGACAGGAAAAAGTCCGGCACATGCGCAAGAAGCACGGGATCATGCCCGTGTACAAACGCGTCGATACTTGCGCTGCAGAATTCGAGAGCTTCACGCCATATCTTTATTCGACGTACGAAGACGAGGACGAGGCGGCGCCGACAGATAAGAAAAAAGTCATCATTCTCGGCAGCGGTCCGAACCGCATCGGGCAGGGAATTGAGTTCGACTACTGCTGCTGCCATGCGTCCTTCGCGCTGCGCGACGACGGTTACGAGACGATCATGATCAATTGCAATCCTGAGACCGTCTCGACCGACTACGACACCAGCGACCGGCTCTACTTCGAGCCGCTCACGTTCGAAGATGTTTGGGCGATTTATCAGCATGAGACTTCCAAGGGCGCCGATGTCGGTTTGATCGTGCAGTTTGGAGGACAGACTCCGCTGAACCTGGCGCTTCCGCTGAAAGAAGCGGGCGTGAAGATCATCGGCACGTCGCCGGAATCGATCGATCTTGCCGAGGACCGCAAGCAGTTCAACAAGCTGCTCGAAGATCTGCAGATTCCGCAGGCTCCGGGCGTGATGGCCACGTCGATCGAAGAAGCGATTGAAGGCGCGAAACGGATCGGATTTCCCGTGCTGGTGAGGCCTTCTTACGTGCTCGGTGGGCGCGCGATGGTTATCGCATACGACGAGCAATCGATCGTCCGCTATATGCAGGAGGCGGTCGAGTATTCACACGATCGTCCGGTGCTGATCGACCACTTCCTCGAAGATGCGATCGAGGTCGATGTGGACGCGCTCGCGGACGGCGATGACGTCGTCATCGGCGGAATTATGCAGCACATCGAGGAAGCTGGAATTCACTCCGGCGATTCTTCCTGCGTGCTGCCTGCGGTGGACATTCCGCAGCATCTGCTCGACCGCATGCGCGAATACACGTTCAAGTTGGCGAAAGCTCTGAAAGTCGTTGGGTTGATGAATATTCAGTTTGCGATCCCGCGGCGCAATGGGACCTCGGGCAACGGCTCGGAAGGCGGCAAGGTGTACGTGCTTGAAGTGAACCCCCGCGCGTCGCGCACTGTGCCGTTCGTCTCAAAGGCGACCGGCGTGCCGATGGCGAAAATTGCGGCGCGGCTTATGACCGGCCGCAAGTTGCGCGAATTCCTGCCGGACTTCATCGATCGCCGCGCCGACCTGGACACGGGAAGCTGTTACTACGTCAAATCGCCGGTATTTCCATGGAGCAAGTTCCCCGGAGTCGATACCGTGCTTGGTCCAGAGATGAAATCGACGGGCGAAGTCATGGGAGTCGCTGACAACTTCGGCGAAGCGTTCGCCAAGGCGCAACTGGCCGCGGGCCAGAAGTTGCCAACGCAGGGCGCAGTGTTTATCAGCGTGACCGATCACGACAAGCGCCACGTCGCCCCGGTCGCGAGAAAATTCGTCGATATGGGATTCAAGATCGTGGCGACTGCAGGCACAGCCGATGTGATCGAGTCCGCGGGCATGAATGTCGAACGCGTCTACAAAGTGAAAGAGGGCCGTCCGAACGTCGTCGACTTCATCAAGGGCCAGCGCATTCAGCTTGTTGTGAACACTCCGACTGGGCAGGAGCCGTGGTTCGATGAGAAGGCTATCCGGCGCGCGGCGGTGACGGCAAGGATTCCGACAATCACCACGTTGGCTGCGGCTCGAGCCGCGGCGGAAGGCATTGCCGCTCTGCAACGCGGTGAAGTGAACGTGCACGCCTTGCAGCAGTTGCACGCGGAGCGGCACGTCAATTTGCGGTAAGCCGGGGAACGTGGTTTAATTCCATCCCGATTTGACGGAGCTTTGCGATGAGCAACTGGTCCGCTTCGCCTGTGCCGCCGTCCGCCATTCCGCCTGCCAGAAATCAGACTTTCAAGCGGCTGATCGTACTGCTGTGCCTGCTGGCTTTCGGGCTCGCCACCGTTCTCTGGGCGCTGGGGAAACGCACGTACCGGAATTACGGCATCGCGTCGGCCGCAGTCGATCACTTCCATCAGCAGATGAATAACTCCGATTACGATGCGATTTACGAAGAGGCTTCGGATGAATTCCGCCGGTCTGGAAACAGGCCCGAGCTTGTGAAGTTCCTGCAGATGGTTCACGAGAAGATGGGAAACTCCGGCGATAGGAAAGCGGCGGGTTTTCATCTGAACTGGTCGAACGGGCGAGGGACCGTCAATCAGGTTTTTAACACGGAATTCGCGCTTGGACAGGGAGAAGAAAGCTTCGTCTGGGTCGTGCAGCAGGATCAGGCGAAGCTTTATAGCTACCGGATTGACTCGGCGAATCTTCGCTGAATGCAGTGGGGTTCCCGCGGTTCTTATGAGCTGAACCAAAGAATCTCACTGAAAGCGGCGCGTGACCGCATTATGCGCGTCAGGATGCAAGGCGTGGGATGTGTTACGATATTGCCGAATGAGTAATACACTGACAATTCGCCTGTCCGAGGAACTCCTGAAGTGGCTCCGTGAGAAGTCGCTCAAGACCGGATTGCCCGTCGGGCGGGTTGTTCGAGATTCTCTCGAAAACAGCCGGCGAGAGGAGAGCAACCCACTTCTGGAATATGCAGGGGTCATCCAAGGCGGTCCGCCGGATGTTTCCTCGCGCAAGGGCTTTTCGCGAAAGTAAAAGTAGATGAACGCCATTGCGGATACCGGCTATCTGGTAGCGCTTTTGCGGCGTGATGACCGGTATCATAGTTGGGCCAGAGGTTTGGCGACGCAGTTTAGTTTGCCTTTGCTGACGTGTGAGGCAGTACTAGCCGAGACGGCTTTCCATTTGCGGTCCACGTCCCATGTGCTCGAGTTGCTACAACGAGGAGGACTACGGGTAGCTTTCGACAGCTCTGCTCATGTGGAACGTCTGCATGATCTTGCTATCCAGTTTTCCAACCGGAGTCCTGACTTCGCGGACATCTGCCTGATTCGCATGACCGAATTGTTCCCGAGGCATACACTGGTCACGGTCGACGAAGAAGACTTCAGGATTTACCGGCGCAATAAGCGCGAAGTGATTCCAATCCTTTGTCCGCCGCGACGCTAATATTCGAGGTAGATTTATGCTTCTAAACGGAATATTTCCACCGATCACCACGCCCTTTTATCCAGACGGCAACGTCTATTTCAAAAAACTCGAGCACAACGTCGAACGCTACTCGCGCACGCCGGTAGCGGGAATTGTGGTGCAGGGCTCGACCGGCGAAGCCATCATGCTTTCGGATCAGGAGCGGCGCGACGTACTGAAATGCGCGCGACAGGCCGCGGCTGCGAATAAAGTCCTGATCGCGGGAACTGGTATAGAGTCGGCGATTGAGACTGTTCGTCTGACGGAGTACGCCGCCGAACTCGGCTATGACGTTGCGATGGTCCGCACGCCGCATTACTACAAAAAGCAAATGCTGCCGGCGAACATGCTCGCCTTCTATCGCAGCGTTGCAGACCGCTCCCCATTGCCGGTAATCATCTACAACTTTCCGCAGGCCACCGGCTATGACATTCCCGCTGAAGTGGTGATCGAACTGGCGGAGCATCCGAATCTGATCGGCATTAAAGAGTCCTGCGGTGACGTCGAGAAAGTCCGCAGAATGGTCGAAGCCACCCGCCACATCAAGAGAACTGCGACAGTCACCGAGACATTCGACGCAGTCACT
>DATEJO010000201.1:0-4906 GCA_035277905.1 Candidatus Sulfotelmatobacter sp. | reverse complement strand
ACGCGCCTCTCGTCAGCAAATCCAGGCGCAGTTGGGATTGGCCAAGAGCTCAGCGGAACGTTGGGAGAACCTGCGCAAGACGGATTCTGTGTCGCAGCAGGAACTCGATCAGCAGGTGAGCGGATATCAGCAGGCGCAGGCCAATCTCGCCGCCGCTGACGCGAACGTCCGAAGGCTTGAGCAGATGGAGTCGTTCAAACATATTTACGCTCCCTTTTCGGGAGTGCTCACCAAACGCAACATCGATGTAGGCGCGTTGATCAATGCCGGCAATGCCGGTCCCGATAAGGAACTGTTTGATGTAGCGCAGGTCGATCCGCTGCGCGTGTATGTGAATGTCCCCCAGACGTATAGCCCGGCAATCAAAGTCGGAATGAAAGCCTTCCTGCAGCAGCGCGAATATGCTGGACAGGAATTTGAAGGCAAGGTCGTGCGTACGTCAGAATCGATCGATCCGGCAACGCGTACACTGCTGACGGAAATCGATGTTCCAAATCGGCAAGGAACGATCCTGCCTGGAGCGTATGCGCAGGTTCATTTTGCCGCCAAGGTCGATGCTCCGCGCCTCACCGTTCCCATCAATACTCTGCTCTTCCGCGCCGAAGGCCCTCGAGCCGCGGTGGTCGATGCCGATAATAAAGTTCACCTCAGAGCGATCACGATTGGGCGCGATTACGGTACCGCAGTAGAAGTCGTGACCGGCCTCGAGCCTACCGACCGCATCATCGTGAACCCCGCCGATTCGCTCGAAGATGGGCAGCAGGTGAACGTGGCTTCTCCGAAGAGCTAGAGAACCGTGCATTAACAGAACCGCTGGCGGTAGCCAGTGGGGCAGTCGCGATTTTCGCGGCTGCGCGGCAGTTTGCAGCAACTGCACGTGACGAAATGAAGGTCCTGATGAGCGTAAATGCGTTTCAGACGCGTAGGCATGGCGCGCCATTATAGACGTGGCGACCTCATCGCAGCCCACCCTCGCGAACAACACGCGAGAGTGGGGCACCCGATTTCTGGACATTGAGGAGGCGTTTCAGAATGGGAAAGGGCGGGGCACCCGGCGCAAAACCAGACACGGACCACACGGATGCCACGGAAGACACGGACAAACGGCACAGTGAGCGCGGTACAAGACGTGGGTGAGCATGGGCGTTCCATTCTGCTTCCGTGTATTCCGTGGCGTCCGTGTAGTCCGTGTCGTGTTTTGATTTCAGGGGGGCACCTCTATTTGTGGTCTACACGCAGATTATTTTCGCTTGACTTTCGCCCGATTTCGTCATAGCACAGAGGTAGAGGGTCAGAATGGATCGCGGCACAGTGAGCATGTTCATGGTTTCTCTCAAGGCAAGGTTGGTGGCTGCGGGGTCCGTCGGGGGCATCACTGTCGGACGCTGGATCCAAATATGGATCTCACGAGACCCGATGAGATTCGCCATGAGATCAGGCATCGGATATCTCACGCTTGGCGATGGGATATCTCGTCCGTCGCGATGGATGTCTGATGAGATCGGATGGGATTTGATGGGATTGCATGAGATTACTCAGGTTTGGATCTGGCAGCCCACAGCTTTCATGGCGCAGGTGGTGGGGTTAACCCCACGAGATGCTGGGGTTAACGCCGTGGAAAATTCGGCGTTAACGCCGTGGAAATCTGGGGTTAACCCCGTGGAAAATTCGGGGTTAACCCCACGGTTCTAATGCGCCGAGAACCAGGTTCTGCTTGCTCGCAAATCATTGATAGCTTGTGAGATGTTCAAAGCTTTCGCCAATCTGATTGGCCATCCAGTGACAAATTTCGTGAGATTTTGATTTTAAAAAATCGAAGAGTCTGCTCCCAAGTGCCGAAGCAATCGAATAGCAGCCGAAGCCGTCGAATACTATAGACAGTCATGCTTTCTGAAGAACGGATTCAAGACATCTTCTCGCGGATTAAGAAATTTTCGTCGGCCGACGGGGTGGAAGCCATTATCGGCGGCGGCAGTAGCGCGCTTACTCGCTTTGCCAACAACACCATTCATCAGAATGTCGCGGAGGAAGGATACGTGGTTTCGATTCGTGTGGCGCTTGATCACAAGACGGCGCGCGCCAGCACCAACAAACTGGACGACGAAAGTCTGAAGCGGGCGGTGCAATCAGCCGAGCAGATTGCGCGCGTGCAGGAGTCCGACCCCGATCTTCTTCCACTCGCGACGGCCGAGGAGGCAAAGCTGGCGAAGTCTGTGCAGCGTCACTTTGGGCAGACTGCAGCTATCAAGCCGGAGGACAGGGCTGCCGGAGTCGAGCAGATCGTGGCGGTTGCCAAGCAGCATAAGCAGACGACGGCAGGCATCTACTCAACCTCGGAGCACATGGAAGCGCTCGTAAACTCGCGCGGCGTGATGCACGTTCATCGGCAGACGAGCTCAGAAGTTTCTATCACCATGCTCGCCGCCGATTCATCCGGGTGGCAGAAAGCGAACTCTCCCAATGTCGCGAATCTGAATCCAAAACACCTGGCGGAGATTGCGGCGGAGAAGGCTTCGCGTTCGGCTCATCCGCGCGAGGTGCAGCCGGGAAAGTACACCGTCGTTCTGGAGCCGGCTGCGGTGCTCGATCTGCTCGGCTTCATGTTCTTCGACTTCGGTGGGACTGCTCTGCTGGAGCAAAGATCGTTCCTCAATAACCGAATTGGGAAAAAATTGTTCGGCGAGAACATCACGATTCACGATGATGTCTATCATCCGCTGCAGTCGGGAGCGGCGTTCGACGGCGAGGGCATTCCGCGGCAGCGCGTCACGCTGGTAGAGAAGGGAGTTGTGAAAAATCTGGTCTACTCGCGGGCCACGGCGCCGAAGATGCAGGAATCGGAGCTGGCTTCCCAATTAGGGAAGATCAGCGCCACAGGCCATGGATTTCCGCTGCCCAACGAGATCGGCGACGCGCCGATGAATATTGTTGTCGAGGGAGGAAACAACGACTCGCAAACTGTCGACCAGATGGTGGCGTCTACCGAGCGCGGCATTCTGGTAACACGTTTGTGGTATATCCGCGAGGTCGATCCTTACGAGAAAATCCTCACCGGCATGACCCGCGATGGCACCTTCCTCATCGAGAACGGGAAACTGGTGAGCGGAGTACGGAATTTTCGCTTCAATCAAAGCCTGGTAGATATGTTGCAAAATGTTGCAGCTTTGGGGACTTCGGTGCGTGCGAGCGGCGAGGAATCGTTCGACATGGTGGTGCCGCCCATGAAGGTAAATAACTTCAATTTCACGGAAATAACGAAATTCTGAAGAGGAGGGAGTTCGACGGAGGGTAACACCCGGAAGTACATGTCCTGTGTGTCCTTTCGCGCAGGCCGGGATGTACTTTGGTAACTTTAATCAGCCCATGACAGCAGATATAACGTCAGCCAACTCCATCCCCCAAGGATTCACCGTGGATGAATTAAGAAGCTCAGTTCGGTTTCCTCTAAAGCTCCCCGTTGAAGTTCGTGCTGAACCCGGTGGCGTGCCCGGCCAGACCGAGGACATTTCTGCGGGCGGCGTGTTGTTCTATATGGATGCTGCGCTCGAGATCGGCTCGATTATCGACTTCAGCATTTCGATGCCCTCGAACGTTCTGGGTACCGCAACCGATGTGATAGTGAAATGTACTGGACGTGTGGTACGCTGCTCCAAACACGGCGATCGAACGGCAGTGGCAGCGGTTATCGACGAATACCATTTTGATCGCTCCCAGTAAGATAGAAATCATGAGTAGCAGCGGCGGTTCCAAATCGCCAGATAATGCAGCACTTCAGCACGAAGACGAGTCCGTCGTCGTCAATGGCGCCGATAAGAGCTCGGCTGGTCTGCCCACGATTCGCGTGATCCTGGCGGACACACAGGCGATTTACCGCGTAGGCACAAAGAAGATTTTCGCTCTGGAAGACGACATTCGCGTCGTTTCTCAGGCCGAAAATCTCGGTCAGGTTCTCGCCGCCGTTTCCAAGTTTCCCGCCGATGTTCTTCTGTTTGAAGCGTCAATTTCTCCCAATTCTCCGGAAGCTATCGGCGAAGTTCTGAAGCGCTCGCAGCATTTGAAAGTGATTGTGCTCTCGCCGGAGAACGACGAGGATACAACGGTCGAATACTTCCGCCGCGGCGTTCGCGGGCTATTGCCGCGCAACATCGCTCCCGAGATGCTGGTGAAGTGCGTCCGCAAAGTCTTTGCCGGCGAGACCTGGATCGACAACCAGAGCGTCAACTGGGTGATCGAGGCTTATCGTGCCCAGGCGGCGCAGCTTACATCGCCGCGTCCCAAAACGAAACTCTCGGATAAAGAGCTGCTCATCATTTCTTGTGTCACGCAGGGAATGCGCAACAAGGAGATCGCCAACGAAATCGGCACGACCGAACAGGTAGTGAAGAACTACTTGCGCAAGGTGTACGACAAGCTAGGCGTCTCCGATCGGCTCGAATTGGCACTCTACTGCATCCATCATCGGCTGCTGCAGGGCTCCGGCAAAGGCCAGATTCCCGATGAGTCTGCTACAGCTGTCGCCACGGGCGCCGCGGTCAGCGACTAGCCGCAATTTCTCACCACGGAGCCACAGAGCACACGGAGAAAGAACCTGCGGCCGCCCTCGGCTGGGTTTAAGTCCATGAGTTTGTATTCGACCGTAGCGAATACTGCAGGTTCTAGAATCGGAAACTAGACTAAAAACCCGCGCGAGGGCGCGCGTCGGTCCCTCCGAGGTGGGCAACAATGGCGCGTCGGTACTTGGTTTGGCAGATTCGTAATTGAAGCATTCCCACTTTTCTCCGTGTCTCCGTGGTGAAACAACCCGGCTAGGCTTCGTTCTTCTCATGCGGTTGAGGCTGTCAATGCGATTACGCCTGCAGCTTTTGCGTTGCTACTGAGTCTCGGCCAGTGTGCCCCCAGTGTCGAT
>DATEJO010000200.1:0-4894 GCA_035277905.1 Candidatus Sulfotelmatobacter sp. | reverse complement strand
GGGCCCCGCACGGCGATTGGCCGTGAAAAATCCAAGGGTTATCTTCGTAGATGAAGGGTGCAACCGCCGTTGTACTCCACCGCCAGGCGGCGGCAAGCCGATCACTATGGCTTCCCAAAAAGCCGAGAAGCTCCAACTGTGGAAATAAAAGCAAAAGCCGCCAGCTCTTCGCTGACGGCTGAATGCTGATTGCTGAGTGCTGTCTGCTAGTTCTCGTACAACAACACGCCCTCCGCCTTCTCCGAATCCACCGGACGGTAGAAGAGCTTGTTGTCTTCGAGGAAGACCTCGATAAACGCCGGACGGGTCGTGATCGTTCCCTGAATCAGCGCCTCCGATAGCGGGTCTTCGATGTACTTCTGCAGCGCGCGCCGCAGCGGACGTGCTCCGTAGCTGCGGTCGGTCAAGGTCTGGTTCAGGATCCAGCGCTTGGCTTCGTCCGCCACCGTGACCGTAATCGACTTCTGCGCCAGGTTCGTGTTGAGCTGCGTGACCATGAGCTCCAGAATCTGGATCAGGTCGGTCTCGTTCAGCGCGTTGAAGATGATGATTTCGTCCAGCCGGTTCAGGAACTCCGGATTGAACGTGCGCTTGACCTCGTTCTTTACCAGTTCTTCAACTTTGTCGGCGATCGCATCTTCCTTGGTCGACTGGAAGCCGAGGCCCTCGCGTTTCTGCAAGTGCCGCGCTCCGATGTTCGACGTCATAATGATGATCGTGTTCTTGAAGTCGACCGTATTGCCGAGTCCGTCGGTCAGCTGTCCGTCTTCAAACACCTGCAAGAGGATGTTGAAAACGTCCGGATGTGCCTTCTCGATTTCGTCGAGCAGGACCACCGAATACGGAGCCCGCTTCACGCGCTCGGTCAGCTGTCCGCCCTCTTCGTAGCCAACGTATCCCGGAGGCGAACCGATCAGCTTCGAGACCGAATGTTTCTCCATGAACTCCGACATGTCGAAGCGTACAAGAGCCTTCTCAGTGCCGAACATGAATTGCGCCAGCGTGCGCGCCACTTCGGTCTTGCCGACGCCGGTCGGCCCGAGGAACAGGAACGATCCGATCGGACGGTTCGGATTCTTCAATCCAGCGCGCGACCGCCGGATTGCGCGGGCCAGCGCGCTGATCGATTTATCCTGCGAGATGATTCGCTTGTGCAGCTCTTCCTCGATCCGCAGCAGCTTCTGCGTCTCTTCTTCCTTGATCGAGGTGATGGGCACGCCGGTCCACCGCGAGACGACATCTTCAATGTCCTCGCGGTTGACCACGCCGGTCGAAGACTCGTCGAGATGATATTTCTCGCGCAGGGCGCGCAGGTTCTCGCGCTCCTTGCGTTCTTCGTCGGAGTAAAAACGTGCCTTCTCGAACTCGTGATTCGCAATGGCATTTTCCATGCGATGCACGATGAACTTGATCCGCTTCTGCACTTCCGTCAGCTCTTCCGGAAGGGAGGTCTGACGCAGCTTCACGCGCGCTCCAGCTTCGTCCACCAGATCGATTGCCTTGTCTGGCAGGAACCGGTCTGGGATGTAGCGGTTCGAATGCGAGACCGCGAAGTTGATCGCTTCGTCCGTATAAGTGACCGCGTGGAATTTCTCGTAACGGTCTTTGATGCCGAACAGAATCTTGACTGCGTCCGCCTCGTTCGGAGGCGGTACCTTCACCGCCTGAAATCGCCGCTCGAGCGAACGATCTTTCTCGATCGACTTCCGGTACTCGCCCGGAGTCGTCGCGCCAATGCACTGAATCTCGCCGCGTGAAAGTGCCGGCTTCAGAATGTTGGCCGCATCGAGCGAGCCTTCTGCCGACCCCGCTCCAACCAGCGTGTGAAGCTCGTCAATAAAGATGATGGAATTCTGTGACTCCATCAGCTCTTTCATGATCGTCTTCAACCGCTCTTCGAACTGGCCGCGATATTTCGTTCCGGCAACGATCAGCGACAGATCCAGAGCCAGGATCCTCTTATCCGCGAGGAACGACGGAACTTCACCATCCGCAATCCGCTGCGCGAGTCCCTCAACGATGGCAGTTTTTCCAACGCCCGGTTCGCCGATCAGCACGGGATTGTTCTTGGTGCGGCGGCACAGAATCTGAATGACGCGATCGACTTCGCCTTCGCGCCCGACCAGCGGGTCGAGTTGGCTGTCCATCGCGGCCTGCGTCAAATCGCGCGAAAATTCCGACAGCAGCGAGCTTTCACGCTGCCGCTGGGGCTGGGCCTTCTCCTGGGTCGTCCGCGCGAGTTCTTCCCGGATCGTCGACAGGCGCAATCCGCGCTCGTGCAGGATCTCCGCCGCAAAGCATTTCTCTTCCCGCAGCAGGCCCAACAACAGATGTTCCGTTCCAATATGACGATGCGAGAGCCGCTCGGCTTCTTCGGCCGCATAGGCCAGAACCCGTTTGCACTCATTGCTCAACGGAAGATCGACGGATGTCGAGACCTTCTCGCGAATGGTGGTGTGTCCCTCGATCTGCTTGCGGATCGACTCGACGGACGCGTGAGAGCGCAGGAAACGATTCGTCAGGGCCTTGTCTTCACGCAGGAGTCCCAACAGCAAGTGCTCCGTCTCAATATAAGGAGACCCAAACTGGCTGGCTTCATAGCGTGCGAAAAAGATGACGCGCCTGGCTTTCTCCGTATAGCGTTCAAACATAATCCCCTTTGACCTTCCCGGCCGGGGAAACCCGACCCTACCGACCGTGACCCTGCCTCTGATTATTATGCAATCAAAGGGCCGCCGGACCCAAGTATCCTTCCAGCTCTAACCCTGTGACCACGTTACTGAAGGAACCCAGCTGGATTCCTCCGGTCCTCGCTCTCTGCCGTGCCCTTGCACTTTCTCGTACGAACCTTGCGCCTTCCTCATGCCGGAAGCGATTCCGGCTCGATCTCTTCAACGCGTCCCCGTTCCAGCCGCAATACGCGATGGCAGCGCCGGGCAAACGATAAATTGTGCGTAGCAATGAGGGAGGTGAGTTGGTGCTCGCGATGTAATCGCGCGATCAAGGCGAATACGGCTTCTGCGGTCTGTCCGTCCAAGTCTCCGGTAGGCTCGTCCGCCAGCAATAACTTCGGACCTGTTATGAGCGCCCGTGCCAGAGCCACTCGCTGCTGCTCACCGCCAGAAAGTTCCCCCGAACGGTGATGGGCGCGCTGTTCCAATCCGACCTCACGCAGCCAGCGTGAAGCTAATGGTTCCACCTGTTCCCATGCCTGCCCTCTGAGCAGCAACGGCATGGCAACATTTTCCGCCGCCGTAAACTCCGGCAGCAGGTAGTGAAACTGCCAGACAAACCCGGTCTCCCGATTGCGAAAGGCCGCGGCTTCGTCGTGAGACAGCGAATTCACTCGCAAGTGGGCGCAGTATACGTCACCTGCGGAAGCGCGATCAAGAGCGCTCAGGATGTGCAAAAGTGTACTCTTGCCGGCTCCCGATTCGCCCACGATCGCCAGCATCTCTCCCCGCTTCACTTCAAACGACAGATTCTCAAAGAGCACCAGATCCGATTCGCCGGACCGGAAAACCTTCTTCAGGCCTTCCACTCGAAGCATTAAATCTTCATTTCTTAGATGCAATGGACGTCTCTTTCGTTCCAATCGGCGTATTCAGGTGCAGCTTGCATGATGGCTTCGTACCGTCTCGAACGCCTCCGTTTTCTCATCGTGCCGCTCTTCAAAACTGTATCCCGGCCTACGGGCGCTTCATGTGATTCAAGTCACGGCAGTTAGGATTGCGTGGCGACAGCCGCCTCCGATGTCCAGACGTGCCTTATTCGTATCGCAACGCCTCTGCCGGCAGGATTCTCGATGCCGACCACGACGGATAGAGGGTTGCCACGAACGAGATTAGCACTGCAAACAAGGCCACCAATGCCCCATCGATGACCCGCGGAGCGAACGGCACGTAGTCGATCGAATAAACCTCCGGCGACAGCGAAATTACGCGATAATGCCCGCCCGCGTATGAGAGCGCATATCCCAGCACCAGCCCAATCGCCGTCCCGATCACTCCGATCAGTACCCCCTGCGCGATGAACACATTCCTCACCTGAGCCTTGCGCGTACCCATCGACAACAATACGGCAATATCCTTGGTCTTCTCCATCACCATCATGATGAGGCTGATCAGGATGTTGAGCGCGGCTACGAACACGATCAGCCCAATTGTGATAAAGGTGATCAACCGTTCCGTCTTCAATGCTTTGAAGAGGGCGCTATTCTGGCGGAGCATGTTGATCGCCATGAATCCTTTCCCAGCGGCCTCCTCGATCTCGTGAGCGACGGCATCGGACCGGTCCAGATCATCCACCTTGAACTCGATCACCGAAATCAAATCCCCGAGCCCGAAGAGCCGCTGCGCATCCGAGAGTCGAATGAAGGCCCAGCTCGAATCGTAATCAAAGAATCCCGAGTGAAAGATTCCGACAACTCGATACTGAATCCCCTTCGGGGCCATGCCGAAAGGTGTGAGTTCGCCTTGAGGGCTGGTCACGAGAACAGTGGAACCAACGGTTGCGCCGATGTTATCCGCCAGATCCTGGCCGAGGACGATTGGAGGTCTCGCCGCCACGCGCTGCGCGAGGCCCTCGAGCGAATCTGGAGATTCTGAGGCCGGGTGCCCCGCTTCCCCCTGATTTTGGGAGAAGTGGGGATTTTGATCTGGGTGCCCCATTTCTCCCTGATTTTGGGAGAAGTGGGGATTTTCTGAGCTAGAGGGCCAGTGACTCACTGACCACCACCGATTCAGCTGTCTCACGCGGTCAAAGTCGGTTCCCGCGACGACGATCGGCTGACCATCTGAGGTGCGCGCCACAATGAGTCCGAATGGTGCAGCGATACCGCGTCCAGCGAGCGCAGAGTCCACTTGTGAGAGGGAGTCGGCGGGAAGGGAAGCAC
>DATEJO010000199.1:0-34861 GCA_035277905.1 Candidatus Sulfotelmatobacter sp. | reverse complement strand
CGGCGCGATCGCATATGAATCTATTGGCTGCCCAGCGCCGCCTTGGCCTGCACGCTCCCGGTGGGTTTCTTCTTTGCCGTGGCGGGGGGCGCGCTCGCAGTCGTGGTCTTGGTGGCTGCCGTTTTCTTCGCCGCTGCCAGGACTTTCTGCTGCGCGATCTTTTTCTTGTTGAAGTCCTTCACGATTCGGGCGACGTACGCGCGCGTCTCGTAATAAGGAGGTATGCCGCGGAACTGCTCCACCCGCTGCGGCCCGGCATTGTAGGCGGCCAGCGCTTTGGGAATATCGAAGTTGTAGCGTTCCATTAACTCCCGCAGATATTTCGTTCCGCCTTCGACATTTGCCTGCGGGTCGAATACATTCGGAACGCCTAGCTGTGACGCGGTGCCGGGCATTAACTGCATTAATCCCTGCGCGCCCTTGGGAGAAACTGCGCGAACATGGAATCCGCTCTCGGCCTTGATCACGCTGTTCACAAGATCGGGATCCAGTTGATATCTCCCGCTCGCTTCATTGACGACTTCATTCAAATCTTTTGCGGATGAAATTGGAAAAGCTGCAGGAGAAGCGGAAGGGGGTTGAACGCCTTGTTGTATTCCACCCGAAATCGAGTTTCCCGATGAGATGCGGTGAGCCGGTGGATCGGGCAGGTCCTGATCCGCAGCTTCTTCGAAGTGATCGATCTGTGCGGTCGGAATGTCCACGAAGCTCGATCCATCTTTGGTGACATAAAGCCGCGTCACGTCTCCGACAACTTTGCTCCGTTCGTGGCGGATGGAGAATCCATTTTTCAGGACCGCAACCTTCGCGGCAAAACAGGGAAGGGCGGCCACCGCGAGGACCGCGATCACTCCGATCTGCCGAAATGCACGTAGAGATCTCATCCGACTGTCAACGGTATCTCGCCCAGCGCCAACTCCACCGCCGCTGCAACACCACAGGCATCATTGCCGCGCGTGACCCTCCAGCCCCGGCCACGCAATTCTTCGCAGGCATTTCCCATGATAACCGGATGGCCCGCGAACTCAAGCATTTCCACGTCATTGTGGTTATCACCGACGGCCATGACCTCATCGCGGCGGAATCCCCGATATTTTGTCCAGCGTTCCAGCGCGTGCCCCTTGGAACATCCCGCATTCAGTACATCGATCATTAACAAGTCCCGCGCCGGATATTCTGTCCTAAGCACTGTGGTCTTGTCTTGCATCCCCGCGTTCTCCAGCGTCTTGAGAGCCGCATTCATGCGCGTGATTGTTCCGCAGAACATTGCCTGGATGGGATCGCTCACGAGCGCGTTCTCAATGGGAACGATGAAGTCGATGAACTCAATATTCTTCTCCAGCCATCGCCGGATGCTCGCCCCAAGTTCGTCCATATGTTCCAAGACGAGCGCGCCCTTGGTTTCCTTGTCAAAGGTCAGAACAGTATTTCCGCGGAACTCTTTCATCGCTCCGCAAAGCTCGCGACAGGTGGAGGCCGGCATCATGTCGCCGTGAAAGGTCTCGCCGCCCAACGAACGCGTAACTGCGCCGTTCGAACTGATGAGCCACAGATCGAACCCAAGCTGCTTCGCGATCGGCAGGGCAAAGGAATGCCTGCGGCCCGTGACCAATACGATTTCGATTCCCGAGGCGTGCGCCTTCCGCAGCGCATTGAGATCGCCTTCGGAAATCTGAAATTGTGGATTCAGCAGCGTGCCGTCGATGTCGGTCGCCAGCAGCCGGATGGGAGTCTTCGAAATCGTCACTCAGGAAATTTTATCATCGCAAATTGCGCATTTTGGCCGGGTTCAGGCGGAAGCAAGTTACTTTCGCAACCGGCCCAAAACCGACGCAGCCTTGCGGAACCAGGGCCGCTCCCGCCGCTTCAAATACGTCGGCATGGTCGCCCGTTTATCGAGGATCTTCTGCGCCCACTCGCGTGCCTCCGCCGTTCGCCCTTGCGACTCGAGAAACAGCGCGTAATGGTAATAAGTTTCAGAACTCGTTGAGATCCGCGTGGCCTCGCGAAACATGACGTTCGCTTTTTCGGGCTGACCAGTTTTGGAGTAGGTCCAACCCAGCAGGCCTTTCGCGCGATGAAAGTCGTAATCCGGATCGGTTTTTACCGTTCGTTCGAGATCCGGAAGCGCCGCTGAAAAGTCACCTAACGCCACCTCCGCAACGCCCCGCCGGTAAAAAGGGTCGATGGAATCCGTCCGCGCCGAGATCGATTTGTCGTAACAGGCTCGGGCCCGCGCATAATCCCCGTCGTCGAGATACAACAATCCCAGCTCTTCGTAATTTCCCGCCGAGGGATTGTCCAGGATTTCCCGCTCCAATTCGTGAATTCGCCGCCGCCGCGGAAACATCTGAAACGACGTTCGGAGCAGGCTGGCGTCCGGAATTACCTCGACCACGATGTAGATGAGCGCCCCGATCCACGAGGTGAAGAGAATAATGAAAATCCAGAAAATATTCGGACGGCGGCGGATGAAGTGGACAATCGCGACCACCTGGAGCGCAATCGCCCACCACGAGAACACGAAAGAGAGAAATGCTCCCATCGTCGAATCGGATTAAAGGATTACTTCTTCTTCGTCGCCGGAACCGCAGGTAAAGCCGGGGCCGGAGCGGTCGGCGCTTGATTCGTCAGAATATCCTTCACTGATTGCGGGAGCTTGTCGGCATTGGCTAGCATCAGACTGACCTGCCACATCTCTGTCGTGGAAAGAGATTTGCCAAACCCGGGCATTCCCGTCATCCGGATTCCGTTATCTACTTTCCAATAAGTCTCGCCGGCCGGATCATCGGTCACGCCTGTTCCCTCGAGCAACTTGGGAGGCTTCGGAAACTCGCCCTTGGCGATTGCAGTTTGCGGCGCGCCCGGTACTCCGTGACATACCGCGCAGTGCTCTTTGTAGATATTCGCTCCGGCCGTGAAATTCGCCTCATCGGCGGGAATTGGGACGGACTTTGGCATTTCTTTTTCCACGCGCGCATGGAGCGCCATGCGTGCGGCCTGTTTCTCGAAAGGCATTGCCTGAGCCGAAGTCGCGACGGGCGCCATCCCGGTCGCGAAATACACGTACACCGCCAGCGGAACTGCAATCAGCCCGATGATCAAGCCGACCAAAAACTTGCCCATGTTGGTCTTCTCCTCAAACTTGCGAAAACACTGATACTAAACTATGCGCTCGAAATTTCCTTATCGATTTACCTGCGGAACCGGCCGATGAATGAAATTATTCCCGGCTAAATGGATTTGACCGGGATTGCCAAAAGATCTTCTACCAGCCCGACTTCTTTCTGAAGGAAAGGTTCGGCGTACGTGACGCCTCCGAGCATGCCGTAGAAACGAGCCATCGAATCCACGCGCGTTCGTATCTCGTCATGAGCAGGGAAGAGGTCTTTGCCGGCTTCCTGGTCGCTGAACTGCGATTTGTAAGCCATGATCGACGCGAACTTGCCCTCGAACTGTTCAGTGATATCTACAACAAACGTCGGACGAATGTCGTAATAGAGCGTAGCGTAGAGAATTTTGAACGGACGATGCGGAGGAAGAGTCGCGCCGGCGTTTCGTCGGCTGTCGAGGGAGCGTCCCGAGCCATCAGCTAACGCACTTTGCGGATCAAGTTTTGCCAATCCCGCCAGGAAACATGCCTCGTATCCAAGGAGAGACGCTGTGTAGTGGTCAGGATGCCGGCCTTTCCAATAGGGCAAGATGACCACCCGAGGACGCGTCTCGCGAATCACGCTTGCAACTTTGAGCCGGTTCTCCCACGTGTTCTCGACTCGTCCGTCGGGAATGTCGAGCGCGCGCCGCCAACTCACCCCGAGGATTTTTGCGGCGTCATTCGCCTCGCGCTCGCGGTCTTCCGCCGTTCCGCGCGTGCCCATCTCTCCCTGAGTCAAATCGAGAATGCCCGTTCGCTGTCCTCGCTGAGAGGCTTTGAGCAGCGCTCCACCGCAAGTCTGCTCCACATCATCCCGATGCGCGGCGATGGCAAGAAGGTCTAAGGAATTACTGGTGGGACTGGCGGGCATGTCGATCGAGGCTACCTTGCTCCAAATTTTTCAGCAGATCCTTCGTGTGATTTTGTGTCCTTGGTGGTTAAAGCATTTTACTTCTTCCGCTCCACCAGGAATCGGGCCAGTTCCTTGAGAGGTTCGGCGCGTTCCCCGAAGCTCTCCAATTCTGCGAACGCGCTGCTCACTAATTCGTCGGCCTTTTTTATTGACGCATCGATCCCGAACAACGCGGGATACGTTGCTTTCTCCGAAGCAGTATCTTTTCCGGCAGTCTTTCCCAATTGCTCGGATGTCTGAGTCACATCGAGCACGTCATCGACGATCTGAAACGCCAGCCCGATTGCGAGTCCAAATGCCCGAAGCTTCGCGACCTCTTTCTCTTTCGCACCCGCGTAAAGACTCCCGCTAACCAGGCTCGCCGTAATCAGCGCGGCTGTCTTCGACCGATGAATGTATTCCAGCATCTCGGCCGTTGGCCGAGTATGCTCTGCCTCGAGATCGACCACCTGACCGCCGATCATCCCGTCCACAGTTCCGGTGCCTCGCGCGATCTCTTCGATAATCCGCACCCGCGCTTCCGGAGGACACTTCAATTTCGATAGAACTTCATACGCCTGCGTCTGCAGCGCGTCACCCGCAAGGATCGCAATCGCCTCCCCGAATGCCTTGTGGCACGTCGGACGCCCACGCCGCAGGTCATCATTGTCAAGCGCCGGTAGATCGTCATGAATTAGCGAATAAGTGTGCAGCATCTCCAGCGCGGCGCCCAGATCCTCGATGCCCTCCGGCAGCGATCCCTCGATCATCCTGCCTGCTTCCATGCACAAAACGGGCCGCAGCCGCTTTCCGCCCGCAAAGACGCTGTGCCGCATCGCTTTGTGGATCGAGACCGGATGCACGGTTTCCAGCGGGATCAGGCGGTCCAACGCCGTGTCGGTCAACTGCTGCCCTTGATCCAAGATCTCTTTCAGCATGACGTGGCAGTATAGCAAGCGCTCTCACTGTGAAGGGGATGCGCCCAGCCGCAATGACCGCCAAAAAGGAAAGGACGCCGCTCGGGCGTCCTTCGTGTGATCTAAATCTGTACTAAGCCGCAGCGCTGCGGGAGGCAACTGTGCTGCGCAGAACAGAGGTCAGTACGTTGTTCACATCGCCGGCGGGACACATGTCGCAAGCTCCCGCCGCGAGCGCCGCCGCCCACATTTCCTCGTCGGGAATGCGGTGCGTGCAGACGATCGGTACTTCCGGAAAATCCCGATGCAGGCTTTCGAGTTCCGGCAACTGCCAGACTTCCATGCTGAGAATCATTGCCTCGGGACGATTGCGGGACAGGTTGTCGCGCAACTCCTCACGGGTATGGGTGACATGCACCGAGAAGTGAGGCCGCAATCCTCCCGCCAGGGAATGGGCCACCGTCGGATCCTTTTCGAGAAGAACAACACTTAGAGCCATACATCCCCCGATCTTCAACCGTCGTCAACGTAGCGCGCGTTAACGCGAGACTAAGGCTGCGGGGTGGCCGTAGAACCACATCTCCACAGGCAACTTGAGGGAAACCTTCCGAGAGTCCAACAGATGCGAACGTTTCACCGGCGCGCAGGCGCCTTCTCTGTCAGCGACTCGAACGGTTCTGCCTGGAGCTTTCCGTTTTTCTTGAGCAGCATCTCCACTTTGCCTTCCGCCTGTTCCAGTTCTTTGCGGCAAGCGGAAGAAAGCTGCATGCCCTCTTCAAAGAGTGTGAGCGACTTCTCTAGAGGGACTTCTCCCTTTTCCAGTTCCTGAACAATTTTCTCCAGTCGCTGGAGGCACTCTTCAAATTTGGCCAACGGCTTTTCGCTCCGTCTCTCTATTTTAATGCAACTATTTCGGCGCGGTGTCCAGTGAATTTTGAATAAAAAGTAGTGTTTAGCGAGAAACCCTTTCCCGGATCGGGAAGACCTTGGCTTGATTTTCACCACGGAGACTCGGAGTCACGGGGACTCTGTCGGAGAAAACGTTTACGGAGCCCCTTTAACAATATTTTCGATCCGATGCGGTCGAAATTGTGCTTGAAGATCCCGGGAATGCCGTGCCTCGATTCAACTCCGTGCCTCGGTGTCTCCGTGGTGGAAAAACGCGGCTAGGCAGTGGCTGCGTTGTTGTCGCCGCCCAACGCTTCCAGCACATCTACGGCGGAGCTATACCGCCCGTTCGGAGCGCTGATCTGCGCTCCCTGTGCCATTTGCCGGGCTGCAATCAACATCTCGCGAGCGATGGCGACGCCTTCGGCCCGGGCGGCCTCTGGTGTTTGAGCGCGCGACATGCGCTCAAGAATCCAGTCGGGTACGGAGACCCGCAACTCGTTCTTCATGAACTCCGCGTTCCGCACGCTGACCAGCGGCCAGATTCCGGCCAGCACCGGGATCCGGCAATGTTCGATCCGCTTCAGAAAGTTCTCCAGAAGCCGCAGATCGAAGACCGGCTGCGTCACGGCATATTCCGCGCCAGCCTCAACCTTGTATTCGAAGCGCCGAATCTCTTCATCGAGATCGGTCAAGCCTGGATTTGCACCCACCCCAATTACAAATGCCGTGCCCGTTCCAATCGGATTCCCGCCGAGGTCGAGTCCGCGGTTTAGGTTGCGAACAATGTTGACAAGCCCGATCGCATCCACATCGAAGACGGCGGTAGCATCGGGATAATTCCCCATTTTCGGAGGATCGCCCGTGATGCAGATCAGGTTCTTGATTCCGACTGCAGCCGCTCCGAGAAGGTCGCTCTGAATGCAGAGCACGTTCCGATCCCGGCAGGTGTAGTGGAGGATGGCGTCGATCCCGACCTCCCGCTGAATCAGCAGCGACAGCGCCTGATTGCTCATGCGCGCCGAAGCTCGCGGACTATCCGGAATATTGACCGCGTCCACCCCCACCGACTTGAGGAAGCGTGCACCATCAACTTCTTTGCGGACGTCGATTCCTTTGGGTGGCACGATCTCAACCATCGTGGCGAACTCGCCGCGCGCCAACTTCGCGCCCAGCGAAGATCGCTGTTCCAGCGGGACCGCAGTAATGGCTGACGGAGCAGGAGCGCCGCCGGTTACCTTCGCAGTGGCGGTCTTGCTTCGAGCTTCACCCACCCGCAACGCGCTTTTCATCACGCGAATGTGGTCCGGCGTCGTTCCGCAGCAGCCTCCTACGAGACGCACTCCTGCCGCGACAAATTTTCGCGCGTAGCTCGCCATGTACTCCGGCGAACACAAATAGATATTGCGCCCATCGACCGACCTTGGAATGCCGGCGTTCGGCTGCGCCGAGAGCGGCAAAGCCGTCAGGGCCCGCACGCGTTCCATTGCATCCAGCATGGCAACTGGACCCACGCTGCAATTACAGCCGATGACGTCGGCGCCCCACTCCGCCAACTTGGCAACGAAGATCTCGGGATCCGACCCATCCAGGCAGTTACCGTCCTCATCGATCGTGACTTGAGCGACGATGGGAATCGACTTGCTCACATCTCGCGTGGCGAGCATCGCCTGATGAATCTCTTCCAGATATCCAAACGTCTCCAGGATCAGCAGGTCGACGCCGCTTTCAATCAGCACCGTAATCTGTTCACGAAAGGCGTCACGAGCTTCCTGAAAGGACGTTTTGCCCAGCGGTTCGATTCTGCTTCCCAGCGGGCCAACCGATCCGGCGACCCAAACATCGAAGCTTTTGGCGGCCTCACGGGCGAGCCGCGCTCCCGAACGATTAATGTCGTGAACCTTATCCGCCAAGCTGTGTCGAGCCAAGCGGAAAGAGTTGGCACCGAAAGTATTGGTTTCAATAATTTCAGCGCCAGCCTGCAGGTAGTCGTGGTGAATTCCGCGGATCAGGTCCGGTTGCGAAAGGTTCAGCTCGTCGTACGAGCGGTTGATGAAAATGCCTTTCGCATAAAGCAAAGTCCCCATGGCACCGTCGCACAGCACGGGAGATTGCTTGATTCGGCTTAAAAAGTCACCCGCCATATGAATGCTGAGGATACAGGATGAAGGCCGGTTCGCGCATCTCCGCTATCGGATTTGACATTGGAGAGACACTCTGGGAGTTGAAAGCGCCGGGTCTGTTATAATCCACGATTTCGCAATTAAATCTTCCTTTTTCATGTTGTTAGGAGCTAGCCGTTTGAAGAAACGCATCCTCGCTCTCACGCTCGGAGTATGGATTTGCCTCGTTTTGACCGCTTGCGGCTACAACTACGACCGCGTGCGCGGCCGCACTGAACGAATGCTGGCCTCTCAAGGGGTCACAACCACGAGTTCGTTCGGAGCGCTGATCGTCCTTAACGGCTACAACGACACTTTGCCCGGAGACGCACCTTTGTCGGGAGGCAATTCCCCGGGTCTGATGGCTTCCTCTCCGACGCGCAACATCATTGGGGATTTTGACTCCGGCACTAACTCGCTTTTTGCGGTGGACACGGCCACTCAAAAAAACATTGGTAGCGGCGTCAGAATATTGGGACCGACGACGAGTTTTGTAATTCCAACCGCGCAGCCGATCGCCTATGCTGCGGTTCCGTCGGCCGTCGTCACCGGCTTTGCGATTCACGGCGCCATAAACGTCGCGAATTTCTCGACCGGAGGCACGACGACGATTGCCGCTCCGAACGCGCAGACTGTCGTCTCCAACGCCACGGCGACGCAGCTTCTGGTCTTCAGCAACGATTCCGATTCGATGATTGTCCTCTCGCCCGGCCTGGCCGCTCCTCCGGTCGATACCAGCTGTTATTCGAATCCTCCGAATGCAGTCTGCACTTTCGTCCCCGGTTTCGATCGCCCTGTGTATGCCATCATCAGCGGAACCACTGCTTATGTCTTGAACTGTGGCGCGGAGTGCGGCGGGACGCAGGCGAGCGTGATGACGGTCGATCTTACGTCGCTCACGATCACCAGCACGATTCCCGTCGATGCCGCCACTTGGGGCATTCTCAGCGGATCTACGCTGTACGTAGCCGGCACTTCACCGACCAACAATGCTTGCACTGGCCAGACGACCGCAGCCCAAACCTGCGGACGTCTCGATGTGGTTGACCTCGGTTCAGGAACAGTCACCGCCAGCGCGGTAATCACCGACGGGTATCACGATCGCATGGATCTGACGCAGAATGGCCAGGTCTTCGTCGGCTCATACGATTGCACGAACGTGGGCGATGTCACCAATCCCACCGGTGGTGAGGTGCGCGGCTGCCTCTCGATCTATCACGTGGACACCGGAGCGGTGGTCATTCCGCCGGACAATGGAAATGTCGACGGCTTGCAGGGAATCGTCAGCCGCAACGCTGAGTATGTGGCGGAGGGCGGCTACCTTCGCGTCTACAACACGGAAACAGACACCCTCTTAATCAATATGTACCTTCCCGAGGGCACATTCGGCATCCCGGGCTACATCGGCGACGTGAAGGCCATGGACTTTTTCTAACGTTTGCTGTTTCCGGGACGCTCTCTCTGAAACGGTTCCGGGAAGGGCACGCCTTCCAGCCGTGCCGACAAACCTCACCACTGGGAACGGGCTTTAGCTCCTAAGGGCCTTCACTGCTGCGCGGGCACCAGCGTGAGTTGATGCGCCTTACTCGTCTCCACCGCCCTCTGGCTGAACGGAAGCGAAAACGTTGTTCCTCCATACCAGCTCTTCCACTGATCCATGTAATACGGACTCAGGAAGTTTCCGCCCTGCCCCGTCACGGTATTTAACGTCGACTGATCGAGATCGGCCATATTCGCGGTGAAGCGCTCCGAAGGCCCGTGGAATCGCGTGACCGCTTTCACCGTAAACCCGCTTCCGGATTGTTCCTGCACACCGGGAGCCGTCCAGTGTTTGAGGATCGGGATCCTCCCCAGGATCGGATGCTGTATCGAGACCGCGTTGAATGTGCCCCATCGCCATGAAGCCAGATCCTTCGGCGCCTGCGGACTGTCCACCGCCGCCTCGACTGCTGCTGTCAGCAGTTCGTCATAATTCGGATATTTCTCCGGCAGCCAGCGCTTCGGATGATGCAGCATGACATTTTCCAGCCACACGGATCGCATCTCCCAGTGATACGTCTTCCAGTTCAGGACTCCGTTGTTCGCCGGACCGTCGGGCGCGCCGCCGAGCTTCGGCTCGAGCAGCAAGCGCGTGAGTTCGCGGGCGGCATTCTCGGTGATGGTGGGAGCCGCCGAATCAGCTTTCATCTGTCCGTTCCAACTCCGCATCAATTCAGCGGCCTGTTTTACGCGGGCCGAAGGCTTCGAGGCGTGATCGATCGCATACACGAAACGCTCGGCTGCGAACAGATCGGTCTCTGACGAAATATCAGTTTGTAGTGCCAGCATGTCCGCCGGCGAAAACTGCCGCCCCGACTCCAGCACGTGATAAATCCGCGCCGTCCGCCACGGCGCCTCCCATTCCATGCTGATCGAATCCGGGTACTTGTCCGGAGTAATGCGCCCGTTCGCAGTCGCGATGATTCCCGAGGGCGGATTGTAGATATTCGGCAGCTTGTCGAACGGAATATACGATTTCCACTCGTGCGCGTCATCGGCCCCGCTGACCGGCAGGCTTCCGTCGCCGGACGCGCGAATCGGAACCTTGCCCGTCGCGTGATAGCCGATGTTTCCGTCTACATCGGCGTAGACGACGTTCTGCCCAGGCGCATCCAGTTGCGCGAACGCGTTCGTGAATTCCTGCCAGTTCTGCGCCATATTCACATCGAAGAATGGAATATGCAGACCGTCGTAGAGCGTCCACCGCAGCGCCAGGGATCGCGTTTCTCCCGGAACGAGTTCCGTAATGATTGGGCCGTGGCGCGTGATTCTGACATCGACATCGACGTCCGCCTTGCCTTTGACGTGAATTACTTCTTCACGATGCTCGGGCTGTACCCAACCCCCGGGTGTTTGATATTCGCCCTGCGCGTTGAAGTTCTCGATGTAGACGTCGGTCACCGTCGGACCAACGTTCGTAAATCCCCACGCGATGCGTTGATTGTGGCCGACAATCACATAGGGCATTCCCGGCAGCGTTACGCCCGCAACATCAAGATTTCCCGAGTGAAGATGAGCTTCGTACCAGAGGTTGGGCATCTGGTGCCCGAGATGCATATCGTTCGACAGCAGCGGCTTTCCGGTGATCGTGTGCTCTCCTGATACCACCCAGTCATTCGATCCGTTGACCGGCGCCTCCTCCGGAAGATCAAACTGCTCGGCCGGCGACATCGCTTTATGGTGTGTCACCGAGTTATCGGGAGAGTCGTCTTCATCCTCATCGTCGTCGGAATCGCCGTTGTCGGGCTGCGTCAGATCCTCCCGCATCACGGTGGGCGGACGGTCATGCCACGAATGATTCACATATAAATCGGCGGTCAATTCCGGCCCCATCTTCGCAAGAATCTTCTCGCGCGCGAGCGCGTCGAAGAACTGCTCATAATTCAAATCCTTCACCATCTGATTCGCGATCACGATGGAATCTTCCGGCGCCCACAGCTTCGGCGCATAGCCGAGAATGCGGAACTCAATCGGCAAATGATCGCGATGCACCCCGATGTAAGCATTCACGCCGCGCGCATAATCTTCGAAAAATTTCCGATCCCGCGGATCGGCCATGGCCAATGATTTCTTGGCCGCCGCCCGCATGCCGAGAATTCGCTGCTCGCGATCGAACTTCAGCGTGTCTTCGCCAACGATCTCCGACAACTCGCCACTGGCTGCGCGCCGCATCAGGTCCATCTGCCACAGGCGGTCCTGCGCGGTGACAAATCCTTGGGCGAAAAACAAATCGTCCAGGCTGGCCGCCTCAATCTCCGGGACGCCATGGCTATCCCGCGTCACCCTCACCGGCGCGCTGAGGCCGCTCACCTGTACACGGCCGTCGAGCTGGGGCAGGGCAGAGTGGGCCGCGTGATAGAGATACGCCAGTCCAATTGCGGCGAGAATAATCACCAGAAGGAACAGCCACAACAGAATGCGGAGAACGGTTTTACCGCGGGGACCGGGGCGTTGGATTTCTGCCATCGTGCTCATGGGAACCTTCGATTTTATGACAGACGCCCGGCGGTGTCTTGAAAATGAATTTCAATTTCAAGATGTTCTGGTGGTATCCTGACTCGCTGCCCTGCCTGCATGCTTCAGAAGCGTATCGACGACCAGCCCACGATCTCGCGCCAAATGGTGCGCGAGGCCCAGGATATTCTCCATCGCCACCTGAAGGGGGTTGGGCTCAAGCAGACCGCCCAGCGCGACACGATCCTGCGCACCTTTCTCGAGACCCGAGACCACCTTTCGACCGATGAACTCCACCGCCTGGTCCAGAAGAAAGACTCCCGCATCGGTTACACTACCGTCTATCGCACGCTGAAATTACTGGCCGAATGCGGACTTGCCAGCGAGGTCGCCTTCCACGATGGCATCGCCCGCTACGAGCATCAGTACAACCGCCGCAGCCATCACCACATGGTCTGCACCGAGTGCGGGAGTTCGGTTGAGTTTTTCTCGCAGGAAGTTGGCCAGCTCGAGCAGGAAATCGGGCACAAATATCACTACCTCACCACTCGCCACACCTTCCAGATTTACGGAATCTGTGAGGACTGCAGGAAGAAAACGAACGCGCTGCGCCCGCTCTGAGGCCGGACAACAAATCAGTGGGTGACCGGCGGTCTCTTTAATCTTGGCCGGTTCACATCATCTTCCGAGAGCTGCGATCCGGTCCGCAGACAATCCTCCGCCGAGCCGTTGGGTGCCACGCGAATCACATCCGACTCATCCGAACAATAGGCCGGCAAGCTTGATTTCACGACCACGCTCGGATACACCACCACCGTGTATTTCGCTACCCGACCGCTCGCCTTCTGGTTTGTGCAGCCGCGCAGTTCGAAAACATAGCCTTGCTTGCGGATGTATTCCAGGTCGTCGCTGATTCCCCACGCGTCCTTCAGTTCAGAGAGGGAACACGTATAGCCAACTTCCCGATGTTGCTGCGCATATGCGATCTCGGCGGTGTTTACGGTCCGCAGCGCCGAAACCACAGATGTTTTGCTGTTCGTGATGAGGTTTTTGGCCGCGATTTGTTTCTGCTTATGCCCGGAGTAAATGCCCAGCCCGATTAGCCCGGCAAAGAATGCCACTCCCACGTAGCCGAGGATAATTCCCGCAATTCCCATTCCTCTGCCGGTGAGGCGCCCGGCGCTTTTGCGAATGTCATAAAGAGAAAGGTGGCCAAAGACCACGGCGCAAACGGAGAAGGGAAGCAGAAGAAACAGAATTCCGCTGACGAGACTGAATACCGCTTTGCCGCTGGTCTCAGGGGGCAATCCGAACGCAACCGAGGGATCGACACGAGGAGTCGCCGGGCTTGCCTGCGAATCTCTGCCGCAAGCTCCGCAATAACGCTCGCCTTCGGCAAGGCTGTTGCCGCAACCGAGACAGAACGAACTCATCGCCCCCGCTCCTACAAGTGCAACATCGCGCCCGGCGCCAGCAGGTTGAAAGGATGAACCGGAAGATTCCGTAGAATCCCGAACAGCAAGATCACCGCACACAAGACGCGAATTGAATTGGCCGAAAGAAAAATTCCCGGCAGCCCTCGGCCGCGCAGCGCGACCAACGCCTGCGACATCAGGCCGTAGCCGATAAACGGCAGCAGCACCATCGTCAGCGGATTCAGCGCCCACGCCGCACGCACATTTCCCTGCAGTAACTGATGCATCGCGCGCAGCGATCCGCATCCGGGACAATACCAGCCCGTCAGAAAGTGCAAGGGACACGGCGGAAAAATCCCCGAGCCTGCCGGATCGAACTTCCACAACAGCAGCAAGCCGACAGCCCCTGCCATCCCTGCCGCAGCCAAAAACTGATTTTTTCGTTCCAACATAGAAGGTCCACTAAGGTCCACTAGTGATGCAGTCCGGTCACCACTCCGAGAATCGCCAGCAGAATCGAGACCGCAAAAGTCGCCAGCCCGAGCCCGAACGAGATCCAGCACCACATCTTGGCATTGCGCGAGGCTTGCTGCGCACCCGCGAAATCGCCTGCCTGCAACTTGCCGTTGACCTGCGCCGCATAGACAATGGCCGCAATCCCGGTGGGCAGGCAGCACAGCACCGTCGCAAGGATTGCGAACACGAGATAGTTCTCCACGGTCGCGCCCGGCGGGATGACCTGCCCCGTCGCCGCCAGGGGCGTTGCGGCAGGCTGCAAGTTCCTGCCACACTGCACGCATATCGCCGCATTGTCCGCGTTACTCGCTCCGCATTGAGGACAGAACATTCGATCGCTCCCTCAAGCAAATTTCAATGCAACGGCTCGCCACTCTCAAGGCACTTCTGTGTTGAGCCTTCCGGATCGACCTTGATGACCATCGATTCGTTGGAACAGAACGCGCGAATCCCCGTCTGATGCTCTCGTAGCGGATACGCCACCACTTGGTAATGCCGATTGGCCGAATCTCCGTCCTCGGGCGTGCAGCCGTTGAGTTCGAAGGCGTAGCCATCCTTTTGGCCGTGGGCCAAGGGGCCGGAAAACAATCCGCCATCCGCCAAAGTTGAAAGGGAGCAAGTATATCCATCATTCGGATGGCTTTCGGAATATGCCATCTCAGCCGTATTGAGGATTCGGACTCCGTTCACCGCCGAAGCCTCATTCGCAACCATGTGCGCCCGCAACAGATTCGGGATCGCGATCGTCGCCACAATCAGAATGCCCGGGATCGCGCCGACGCCGACGTACCCCAGCACCAATCCGGCGATGGCGATGCCGTCTCCCTTGATGCGGCCGGCGCTCTTGCGAATCTCGGAAAGGCCCAAATGGCCGAAAATGATGGCAAGGATGGCAAAGGGAAAAACAAAGAAGAAGAGTCCGCTGATCAGGCTGACTATGGCCTTGCCGCTCGTCTCCCCGGATGTTGCCGCAGGCGGGACGGCAACTGCCCCGGCTGCCGGCCTCCCGCAAACCCGGCAAAACTTGTCTTCCGGGCTGATATTGTTGCCACAACCCGAGCAGAATGGGCTCATTTACTCCTTCCTGCGCTTGGATTTTGCCCGAACCATACTATTCGGCCTAAGTCGCGTCAATGCTTTAGATAGATACCCCGTCGCCGCGCTAAGACCGCCGGACGAAATTCTGCATTGCTTTGCCCGTAGCTTTTTGCTATTTTGCCGCGAACGTTTTTTGGGGCGAGCGCTATCCGTTCGTTCTGAACTCACCCGGGAGGACACTATGGCTTTCTGTAACATGTGCGGAGCGCAAATTGCCGATGGCATGACGACCTGTGCCGCGTGTGCAAGTCGGACCGCCCCCGCTGGAGGCGCCGCGACTGCAACCGCGACCGCTCCGGCCAGTGGCATGGCGGATAACGTAGCCGGAATGCTTGCCTACATCACCTTCATTCCAGCCGTCATTTTCCTGGTGATGGAGCCTTACAACAAGAGCCGCTTCGTGCGCTTTCACGCATTCCAGAGCATCTTCCTTACCGTGGCAGCAATTGTTCTCTGGATCGCACTGATGATCCTCACCGTTGCGGCCAGCATCGTGCCAGTGATCGGGCATCTGATCGTGATGCTGCTCGGTTTTGCGGCGTGGGTCGGTCTTTTTATTCTCTGGATCGTCCTGCTGCTGAAGGCGAACGGCGGCCAGATGTGGAAGCTCCCCGTGATCGGCGACATGGCCGAAAAGCAGGCGAACGCAATCTAGTCTCACCATTCAATTTTCGAATCAGACCTGCGTCATCCCGAAGCCCCGCGGTTTCACGCGCGGGGCGAGGGATCTCGCACCGCTCGCGGGCGCTTTATTCACCGGTAGTACCCACCTTAACTCCTCGCCCCTTGACTTCCCGCCTCCGGCATGGCAATCCTATTAGCTTTTACCTGCGAAGTGCGCGCGCACCTGCAACGCGCTCTCCGAGGAATCTTGATCGGATTGGGGTACGGATTGAGAGTTCGGGTTTTTTACCACGACAAATGCTTCGACGGAGCATCTTCCGCCGCCTTATTTTCCCGGTTCTATCGCGAGCGCATCCGGGGCGATGCCGATTTTGAATTCACTGGACTCGTCCATCGGGCCGGCGCACTGTTTGATGAGCGCCAGTTCGACGGGGACGAGAACGCCATCGTCGATTTCAAATACTCCAGTTCGCCCAACATTACCTGGTGGTTCGACCACCATGAGAGCGCGTTTCTCTCGCCAGAGGATGCCGAACATTTCGAGCAGGATCAGAGCAACCGGAAGTTCTACGATCCCGATTTCAAATCCTGCACCAGCTTCATCGCGATGATCGCGCAGCAGCGTTTCGGCTTCAATCCGGCTCCGGTGGCAGATCTCGTCCACTGGACAGACGTGATCGATGGTGCTCTCTATCCGGACGCCAAGAATGCAGTCGAAATGGAAGCGCCCGCTATGAAGCTGACGATGGTGATCGAATCGGCTCCCGACCACGGATTCGTTCCCAACCTCATCCCGCTGCTCGCGACGAAGTCTCTGGGAGAGATTCTCGAAGCACCGTTCGTCGCGCCGCTGCTCCCGCCGCTGCTGAGGCGCCACGAACTCTCGATTGGCATCCTCAAAGAGCGCACGGAATGCAAAGACGCCACGATCTTCTTCGACGTGACCGACCACGACCTCGAGGGATACAACAAATTCATCCCCTACTACCTGCATCCTGAATCGGTGTACAGTGTGGGGCTCAGCAAGAGCAGCTTTCGGGTGAAAGTTTCCGTGGGATCGAATCCGTGGGCGCCCGAGCAGCCTCGCGTTAATCTGGCCCGCATCTGTGAGCGCTACGGCGGCGGCGGACACGCACGCGTCGGCGCCATCTCGTTTCCGGTAGATCAGCACGCCGCGGCGATCAAGGCCTCGCAGGACATCGTTGCAGAATTGCGGACCGCCATCCGCGAAAAGAAATCCTATTGACCGGCGCTGTGCCCGCACTCCGAGGTCGTATGAAGAACGTCACGTTTTCGCTCGTGCTGATTTTGTTCCTCACGTCGTTCCTTACCGCGCAGAATCCGAAAAGTACGATTCTCGCTCTCAGCAAGCGTGACCACACGCTCGCCATCGTTGATCCGGCCACGCTGAAGGTGATCGCGAAGGCGCCAGTTGGAAATGATCCGCACGAGGTGATTGCTTCGACCGACGGCAAAACCGCATACGTTTCAAATTACGGTTTCGGTGCGTACAACACGCTGGCGGTGATCGATCTCGTCGATCACAAGACGCTGCCTTCGATCGATCTCGGGGCCTTGCGCGGTCCCCACGGACTTACTTTCGTGGGCGGCAAGGTCTGGTTTACGGCCGAAGGGGCGAAGGCGTTCGGAAGCTACGATCCGGCATCGGCGAAAATTGATTTCATTTTCGGCACCGGCCAGAATCGCACGCACATGATCTACGTCTCCGAAGATCAGAAGCGCATCATCACGACTAATGTCAGTTCGGGAACAGTGAGCATCGTCGATGCCGTGCCGCCGCGTCAGATGCCTGCTACGCGCGGCCCCGCGCCACTCGCGCATCAGGACTGGGATCAAACCGTCATCCGCGTCGGCAACGGTTCGGAAGGATTCGACGTCTCTCCCGATGGCAAGCAGATCTGGGTCGCGAACGCTCAGGACGGCACGATCTCTATCATCGACCCCGCCGAGAAGAAGGTAGTCGACACTCTCGGCGCCAACGCCCGCGGAGCCAACCGACTGAAATTCACTCCCGACGGCAAGCTGGTCTTCGTCTCGACGCTCTTCAATGGTGATCTGATTATTTTGGATGCCGCCACCCGTAAAGAACTGAAGCGCATCAAGGTCGGACACGGCGCCGCCGGAATTTTGATGCAGCCGGATGGCGCCCGAGCCTTCGTCGCCTGCACTCCAGACAACTACGTCGCCGTCATCGACCTGAAATCACTCGAGGTTGCCGGACACTTCGACGTGGGCCAGGAACCGGACGGCCTGGCGTGGGCATCGCTGCACTGATAAACGAAGCCTACTGAACTGGCGTTCCGCTCGCCAGGCACGCTGCGGGATTCCCGCTCTCCGACGATTTGATCACGCCCGACTGATCCGCGCAGAACGATTTTCGCCCGAACGCGTTCCCGCTCGGAGCAGCCGTCAGATGAAAGGCTGTCGCCGGATTTCCGCTGCACCCCGAGAGCGTGAACATAAATCCGTACCGCTTGCCGCTGGCCAGGCTGCTCGAGATCAGCATCGCCTGATGTTCGTTGGGCTGCCCGCCGCCGAATCCATCGAGATCCGACAACATGCAGGTGAACCCAACATTCGGATAGCTCGCCGCATACGTGACTTCCGCCGTCAGAATCGACCGCATCGCCGCCAGCACATTTGCGTCGCTGCCCAGCGCCGGATTCGGCGCCTGCGGTGCCTCGGTGCGCGGACTGAATGAGGTGTTGGTCGTTGCCGGCGTCTTCGCTTTCTCGGTGATCGCCTTCAGGAACTGCGGATCGGCCAAGGGCAAATGCACCGTGAATGAGATCTCGTTCAACTTCCAGACCTGATCTTCCTGCTTCATCGTAAGAGTGATTTGCGGCTTGTATGCCGTCAGCTGCGGTTCGCCGTCTTTGTAGACCTGAAACGCCACGACGATATCGTCTAGATTGCCGTGCAGGGTATCATGCACGACCGACACCTCAGTTTTCTGTCCAGTCTTCGCGTCTTCCGAACTCAATAAGACGGGCCCCGTCTCGAACGTCTGGAAGTTTTTTCCCTGCGTCTGCATCTGGCTCGTAAAAGCCGATAGCTGTTGCATATTGGCTAATGCACCGGACTTTTCCAGCGCCGCCGTGGTTGCGGCGGGCAAATGTTTCACAAATGTTCCCGGCGTCTTGCTGAATAGCATCTCGATCAGCGCCTGCCGTGGCGTCTGCGGACCGGACTGCGCCCAAACCCCTGCCGCACATAACAACAACGCCGCTGTACCCCAAGCTCCACTGATGGATCGTCGCATCGATTCACGCCCCCGCTGAGATCGTTTCACGCCGGTAAACGTCTCTCCAGTTACCGAGGTAAGAAGGCATCTGCGAAGTCACATCTGCCCGCCTGGGCTGTATATGCCGCTTCCGGCTCGCGTGATACCCTGCGGTTATCAGCCCATTGCATGCACAAATTCGGCCCCACGTCTGACCTGCACCACCGCCGCCAGCGGCACGTGCTCCGGGCTGTAGCCTCCTTTGAATGTTTCAAAGGAATTGCCGTCCTGTTGATGGGCATTGCTGCCATCTATCTTCTGCACAAAGACACCTGGCTTATCGCCGAAAGCCTGCTGGCGCGCCTGCATATCAGTACCGATAATCCCTGGGCTCTGCGGTTCCTCGACTTCGCCGACAGCATCACTAACGCCCGGCTCTGGGACGCCGCCGGTATCGCTTTCGCCTACGCGGGTTTACGCTTCGCCGAAGCTTATGGACTGTGGAAGGCTCGCACCTGGGCGGAATGGGTGGCTTTCGTTTCGGGGATGTTGTTGCTGCCGGTCGAGGTCCACGACCTTTTACGTGGCGTTACGGTCGTGAGGGCCGTGTTGCTGATCGGAAATGTGGCTATCGTTCTCTACATGCTGTACGTCATCCTCGAAAACCGCCGCGAACGCCGAGAGGCCGCTCTCGTTTCCCGTGAATCGAGGATGAATACCTAAGGTGCGGCTGAGGTCCGCACCGTATATAGATCCATCCCATTTCGCCTCACAATAAGGGGTGACTTGGAGGATGGTATGCGGCTGGCCACTCTGCTTCTTCTGGTGTTCGCGCTCGCAGGGATTTCATTCGCGCAAGCTCAGTACAACAAAGACACGAACTTCCATACTGGGCCGCAATACCTCGACACCTTTCCTCCTGACACATACCTCACTCCGCTTACAACTCCGTCGCTCTCATTTCCCGCGCAACTCTCTCCCTCGCAACAGGCGCAGTCAGATGAAGTCATGGGAGTGACCACGTCCGCGCCTCTGCCCCCTGCCTACACCCAGGGCGCTCCGAGTCCAAGTCAGATTTACTGGGGCATGCCGGCGCCGAGTCCAAGTTCCGAGCAGCCGCCTTCTGAAGAGCAAGCAGCCGGCCCCGAAGCTCCAACGAATCTTCCCGCGGGTTTCATCGATCTCGGTGTCTCCCAGATCCTCACTGAACGCCAACTTCATCAGCAGGGAATCGGAGTCTCACTGGCGCAGGATGCCCGCTATTGGCGTGCGCACAGTCCCGGAATTGTCCGTCTCTATACGAATGAGGATATTCAGAAGCTGCCGGAAAAATAGCGGAACAACCTTAAACCGCAATTCTTGCGGCGCTCCTCGACGTAAAGCCATACTCGCGTGTAGGCTGATGTGCACCCATGCACCAGACGAATTCCCAGCACATCGATCTGCAGGCCGCCGCCAAACAAATCATGATCGAGCACGGCTTCGAGCCTGAATTTCCGGCCGAAGTCTTTGCCGAGCTTGAAAAGCTGAAGAAGAATCCTCCTCCGATCGCCGTGACCGACGGAATTCGCGACCTGTGCAGCCTGCTCTGGTCTTCCATCGACAACGACACCTCCCGCGATCTCGACCAGATCGAAGTTGCCGAGAGCCTTTCAAATGGCGACGTGAAGGTCATGATCGGAATCGCCGACGTCGATGCCTATGCGACGAAGCTGACTCCGATCGATCAGCACGCCGCATGTGAGACCACCACGGTCTACACCGGCATCCGCACATTCCCCATGCTGCCCGAAGAACTCTCCACGGGCGCAACGTCATTGCTCGAAAATCAGGACCGCCTCGCCGTTGTGACCGAATTTGTCGTCGGTGCGGATGGAAATCTGAAATCGTCGAACGTCTATCGCGCCATCGTTCGCAACAAGGCCCAACTGCAATACAACGCAGTCGGCGGATGGCTTGAGGGCACGTCGTCCGCACCAGCCAAGGTGGCGGCATCCAGCGATCTGCAGGCGCAACTGAAGCTGCAAGATCAGGTGGCGCAGCGCCTTAAAACCCAGCGCGTGCAGCACGGAGCTCTCAACCTCCAGACCGACGAAGTTCATCCGCTGATCGAAAACGAAAAGGTCGTGGGCATCGCGAAGCAGCAGAAAAACCGCGCAACCGATCTCATCGAAGACTTCATGGTCGCTGCGAATGGAGTCGTCGCTCGCCTGCTCGAAAGCGTTTCGTCCCTGCGCCGCATCGTCCGCACTCCCGAGCGCTGGGATCGCATCGTCCAACTAGCTGCGACCAAAGGCGAGAAGCTTCCGGCCCAGCCGGACTCGAAAGCTCTGAATGACTTTCTGCTTCGCCGCAAGGCCGCAGATCCCGATCACTTCGCCGATGTCTCCCTCATCGTGATCAAGCTGATCGGACCCGGCGAATACGTTCTGGAGCGCCCCGGAGAAGTTGTGTCGGGCCATTTCGGCCTTGCCGTCCAGGACTACACGCACTCCACCGCTCCCAATCGCCGCTTTGCCGACATGGTGACGCAGCGTTTGGTCAAGTCGATGCTTGCCGGAAAGGCGAATCCGTATTCGGATGACGAGCTGACGCAAATTGCCTCGAACTGCACAAAAAAGGAAGATGCTGCGAGAAAAGTCGAGCGCGAGATGTCGAAGCGGCTCGCCGCCGTCGCCATGCAGTCGCACATCGGCGAAGTCTTCGACGCGATCGTCACGGGCGTTACCGACCACGGCACCTTCGTCCGCGTGCTCCAGCCCCACATTGAAGGCCTGCTCGCGCAGGGTCAGCACGGCCTTGACGTCGGGGACAGATTGAAGGCCAAGCTTACCCGCACCGATGTGCAAAAGGGATACATCGATTTCGCGCGCGCGTGAAATGCCGTTTTTGAAACGGTGCGCGAGGTTCGTATCAGGGCATCGCTTCAGCGATGCCAACAAGCGCTCTTTGAAGAATCCCCCTTTAGGGGCTGGCTCGCGCGCGCGTTGAACTTTACTCATTCAACGAGCAACTACAATCCGCCGGAACAACGTGCGCCAGCAGAAAATCCGCCACGCGTTTATAAGCATCAATCTGATTCTCCACGCGTGCGAATCCGTGGCCCTCGTTCTCATAAACCTTATAATCCACTTTCCCGCCGCGCTTTCGGATCGCATCCACCACCTGCTGCGTCTCCGACTTGGGGCATCGCGGATCGTGTCCGCCCGCCAACAACAGCAGCGGCGCCTTAATCTGATCGACAAAATTGATCGGCGAACGGTCGTCGTACAACGCCTTGTTCTTCACCGGATCGCCCATCGTCGCCAGATCCGACTGCTGCAACACCGGATCTTCATTCTGAATTTCAGTGGTCCAGTTCACGAACGGCACAATCGGCACCCCGGCCGCCCACTCCTCCGGAGCTTTCGTCACCGCCATCATCGTCAGATATCCGCCGTAACTCCCGCCCATCACGGCAATCTTTTTCGGATCGAGATGCCCGGTCTGCTTGATCCAATCGACTCCGGCCAGCACGTCCTGCAAATCGCCGCCGCCCATGTCGAACAGGTTCGCCTGCTGGAATTCCTTTCCGTAGCCCGTGGATCCGCGGTAGTTGGGCGCCAGTACCATGTATCCCTGATTCGCCGCGAATTGGATGAACCGGTTGAACGAATTCATCGTCTGCGATGCCGGCCCGCCGTGGATGTACACGATCGCCGCATTCTGCCCGTTCCGCGCCATGTTGTAGGGCACATACAGGAACGCCGAGATCGTCCACTTGCCGTCGCGGCTCGGATAGTGAATCAGATAAGGCTCGACCAGATCCTGCGGCCGGATTCCCGCCACCAGCGACCGCGTAATCTGCTGCGACTTCCCGGTCGGGAGGTGATACACCCAGAGATCGCTCGGAGCAGTCGGCCCGTTGTGAACGTAAAGCAGCCGCGATCCATCGGCGCTGAAGGCCGAGTGCCCGCCGGTCGGCTCATTCACGCCCTTAGGAATCGCCAATAGCGCCGACTTTCCGGTCGCGAGATCGTGGAGATAAATGTCTTCGTTCCCCTCAACATCGGCGCTGAAGCTGATGCGCTTTCCATCGGGGGAAAATTCGTGTCCCCGGACTTCCCACTTTTCTTTCGTGATCCACGCAATCTTTTTTGTGGCAATGTCGAGCAGGCCAACGTTCTGATAGCCATTCTCCGCATTCGATGTGATCAGAACGCGCTTGCCGTCCGGCGAGACATCGTCCGCCAGAAAACGCTGCTCGCCCTCATGCGGCGTCAGCAGCGTGCTCTTTCCCGTTGCCACATCTGCGATGAAGACATTCGAATCCGTCCCCTTCGCCTGCGTCTGCGTGTAGGCGATGTATTTCCCATCCTTTGACCAGACCGGACTTACATTCCGCTTATCCTGCGGCGTGCCGCTCGTGATGTGCTTCACCTCGCGCATGATGAGGTCATAGACATCGATCTCGACCGCAGCCGAATCTTTCGGTTTCACTTCATAGGCGAGGTATCGCGCATCCGGCGACCATGCCGGATTCGTCTCCGCGATCCCCGTCGTCTGCGTGAGATTCACAACCTTTCCGGTTTTCGGCGATACCATGAAGATGTCCCACTGCTCGTTTCCGTCGTAATCAGATTGATACGCGATCCACTTCCCATCCGGCGACCACGCCGGATTCGTCTGCCGCTGATCGCTCACCGTCAGCTGAACAGGGAAGCCGCCGTCGGCCGAAACCAGCCACAGATTGTTCCGCCCGCTCATATTCGAGATGAACGCGATCTGCTTTCCATCCGGAGACCACGTTGCGCGCCCGATCTGCCGTGTCATAAACAGCTTCTCGATCGTCAGGCTGCGCGGCTCGACCTCCGCATTCGGCTTCGACGAAACTTTTTTGGGATCGGTAATTGCCTGGGGAACAGTCAGTGTTTGGGCAGTTACCGGTGGAACCATTGCAGCCAGAGAAAGAATTAGAACGATGACAACGCGCATGAAACCGGATCCTCGAGAATGGAAAGAAAAAGTTTAGCAGAGCGTGGTGATTCAAAACTCGGTGGGCGATTCAACAAAAGTGCGTCGTTTCTCGAGACCGATCATCTACTCGACGTTCGCGGACAAAATCGGCCAGCACTCGAATACTGGGGTGAAATTCATGGAACAGAATCTATCCGAGACGATCGCGCTGTTATCCCGCACTCCCGCAACGCTCAACGCACTTCTTCGCGATCTGCCCGACATGTGGACGCAGCAGAACGAAGGCGGAAAGAGCTGGAGCGCCTTTGGCGTCATCGGCCACTTGATCCACGGCGAGCGCACCGACTGGATGCCGCGCGCCAAAAGGATCCTCGAGTTCGGAGACTCCCGCGCTTTCGACCCATTTGACCGATGGGCGCAGGAACGAGACAGTCAGGGAAGGTCGCTGAGCGAATTACTCGACGAGTTCGCACGATTGCGGACCGAAAATCTCGCCGAACTCCTCGCCATGAACTTAAAACCGCAAGACCTCGCGATGAAAGGGAAGCACCCGGCTCTCGGCGTCGTAACCATGTCGCAGCTGCTGGCGACCTGGGCAGTCCACGACCTCACTCACGTCCATCAGATTTCCAGAATTATGGCGCACCAGTACCGCGAAGCCGTGGGTCCGTGGAGCGCGTTTCTGGGCGTCTTAAAATGCGAAGGCCACAGCTCGTAAGAAGAGAACAGGAGAGGACTCGAAGGGTTTCCTTGGTGATACTTCGTGACCTTCGTGGTTGATGTTTTAAGCTCTTGCGTTCTTGTGCATGTCCACAGTGCTCCACGTCTTGTCGCCGGCATGGCAAATATTTTCCAGCGGGCACTCCACGCAATTGGGCTTGCGCGCAAAGCACAGCTTCCGCCCGTGCCAGATCACCTGATGTGAGAACAGAATCCACCGATCCCGCGGAATGATCTTCATCAGATCCTGCTCGATCTTCTGCGGATCGCTTTCCTTCGTCAGTTCCAGCCGCCTCGAGATCCGATGCACATGCGTATCGACGACGACTCCCTCCGCCTTCTTGAACCACGACCCGAGCACCACGTTCGCCGTCTTGCGCGCGACCCCCGGCAGCGTAAGCAGCTTTTCCATGTCGTCGGGAACCTGCCCGCCGAAGTCGGACACGATCTTTTTCGCCGCTCCCACCACCGACTTCGACTTGTTGCGGAAAAATCCCGTGGACCGCACGTCCGGCTCCAGTTGTTCGGGAGTCAGCGCCGCAAAGTCCTCGACCGTCGGATACTTCCGGAACAGCTCCGGCGTCACGCGGTTCACATTCACATCGGTCGACTGCGCCGAGAGGATCGTTGCCACCAGCAATTGCCATGCTGTCGCATGCGTGAGCGCGCAGGTCACCTCGGGATACAAATCGTTCAGCCGCTTCAGAATTTCACCAACCCGCTCTGGAGCCGTCGGGTTGTATCCCTTGACTGGTTTCGGCGAAGCGCCACGCGCCGCAGCTGGTTTTCCCGCAGATGCCGAAGTTCGCGGGCTTTTGCCGCTCATCTTCGCAAGAGATTTCGCCGGTGTTCGTGCCGCGCGAACCTTATCCTGGCGCCCGGTTCGCGCCGGCTGACGGGGGACAACTCCTCGTGTCATTGGCAATCCTTTCTGCTACCGAATCAAGCGATCATAGCAACTCAACTCTGCCCACTTCCAATCGGCGTGGCAAGCCAGCGGTAATTTCGCCCTGCATGTCATGTCCCTCGGTAATCCCTCAAGGAATTGACGCCTACCACATCGCCGGGTACTCTGGAGCTTAATCCAGCACAGCTCAGGACCGTACCATGGCCGTGAATTCAATCCAACTCGGGCAAGTGTGGCGCAGCGAAACCGATGGCCAGGACTACCTCGTCACCAAGGTCTACAACGAAGTCTTCACCCAATATGCCATGCTGCGTCCGGCGGGCATCACCGCTCCGGAGGCACCAACGGTCCGCGTCAAGGTCGCCAAGAGCCCGCAGGGCGCAACGCTGCCCGGTTATGCCTTCACTCAGGAAGGCTCGTTCTAAACGCAGGGGTCAGAGTTTAGGGGCCAGGGGTTAGTAAATTCCGATTCGCAACTCTCACTTTTCCATGTCCCGTCGCTTTTCCGATAAACTGTACGTAGCTCGCGGTGAGCCGTGCTGCATCCGACAAGGACTAGCCTCTAATCCCTAGCCGCTAGCCCCTATTCATGACTGAACACATCCTCGCCATCCTGTTCGTCTTCATCAGCAAGCTGGTTGCGGCCACCGGATACGCAGGCATCGTCCTGCTTATGGCGATCGAGTCCGCCTGCATTCCGTTGCCCTCGGAACTCATCATGCCCTTCGCCGGATACCTCGTCTTCCAGGGCACATTCAATCTTTTCTGGGTCGCAACGGCGGGCGCGATCGGCTGCAATCTCGGATCGCTCGTCGCCTACGAAATCGGCTGCTACGGCGGCCGCCCTCTGGTCGAACGCTACGGCCGCTGGATTCTCATGGGACGCCGCGAACTCGACTGGGCCGACCGCTTCTTCGCGCGCTGGGGATACCTCGCCGTCTTCATCGCCCGCCTGCTCCCGGTCGTGCGCACATTCATCGCGCTGCCTGCCGGAATCTCCCGCATGCCCCGCGGCCGCTTTCACCTCTACACCTTTCTCGGATCCTGGCCCTGGTGCCTCGGCCTGGCCTACTTCGGCATGAAACTGGGCGAAAATTGGCGCTCCCTCGGCCAGTACTTCCACAAATTCGATACGGTTATCGGGGTTATTATTGTGGCTGGCATCGCCTGGTTCATCTGGAGCCACTGTCAGAACCGCCTCGGACGCCAGAACTCAAACCTCGCCTCTGAATAGGGTCTCGCCCGCGAGGATTAGCACGCAGTGTTTAGAGAACCAGGGGTTAGGGGTTAGGGATTAGAGGCTAGTCCTGACCTCTAGCCTCTAGTACCTGATCCCTGAAAACTCTGCGTCCCCCGCGTCCTCGGCGGTATTCATTAACGACCGCTTGATCCCAGCGCCGCCGTAGTGTAAAAGCAGACGCACACAAAGGAGACACCATGACCCGCCGCTTCCTAATCGCGGTTTTGCTCTCGGCTTTCATGATCCCAATAAGCGCGCCCGCGCAGTCCTCATCCGATCGCCCCTTCGTCGTCGAGTACTACTACAAAACCAAGTGGGGACACGCTGACGAGTTCCTCAAGCTGTTCAAGAAAAATCATTACCCCGTCCTGAAAAAAGAGATGGAGATGGGACGCATCGCGAAAGTCTGGATGGATCAGCCTCGCTACCACACGACCGAAGACGGCCGCTGGGATTTTCGCGTCACCATCGTCTTCAAGAATGCCACGGTCGCCAACGAGCCTTTCGACGAAGCCGCCCTGCAGAAGCAACTCTATCCCGACCAGGAGACCTTCCAGGGCGAAGAGCAGCGCCGCTTCGAAATCCTCGACGCCCACTGGGACCTGCCGATAAAACAAGTCGACCTCGAAGCGAAGCCGTAGAAGGGAAGTGAGGTTTTCGTTCGTGATGCTTAGTGTCCCTGGTGGTTAATTCTTGAATGGTTGCCGGCGCGGTGCCAGTCGCGCAGAAACACTGGAATCGTCTCCCCGGAAAGTGGGACAATAAATCAGATAAGCCGTCCATTGCAGCGCGTTCGATACACAAAAGCGCGCGCGTCAAGGAGGTCTTATGCTGGCCACCACAAGACAACGTTTCGCGCGGAACCCCTACTTCCAGTTCCATCCTCTGCACACACTCTTTGCCCTCCTCGGAGCCCTCATCCTGTTCGGACTGCTGGTCTGGTTCCTGGCTGTCCCCGCTCACTGAAGGCCCCTGAGCCCCGCATTTTTAATCGCCCAGAGGTCTCGCTGCGTCCCGAGACGCGATGCTCGAATCTTGCAAAAGATGTTAATCCTCGGCAACAGAATCCAAGGAATTCCTTTATCCCTCCCATCAAAATTTGCAATTAGACATGCCTTCCCAAAAATCGATAATGTCGCTCATGGATATTTCTGTTGAGGATTCCCACGTTGATGTACTGCACGAGATCAGCGTCCGCCTTAATACGCCCGACGGATTTCGCGAGGTTCTCACCCGCGTCGTCGATTTCGCATCCGGGCTGGTGAAGTGCGATTCCTGCCTGATCTACATTCTTGAAGCGGACGAACTAGTCCTCCGGGCCTCGAAGAATCCGCATCCCGACGCCGTGGACCGCCTGAAACTCCGCGTGGGACAGGGCATCACCGGATGGGTCGCCGAACACCTTGAGCCCGTCGCCATCCCGGAGAAGGCCGCGCACGATCCGCGTTTCCAGTTCTTCCACGAACTGCCCGAAGACAGCTACGAGGCATTCCTCTCGGTCCCCATCATGTGCCGCGGACGCGTCGTCGGCGTCATCAATCTCCAGCACAAGCAGCATCACGTCTATCGCCGCCGGGAGATCCGCATGATCTCCAGCATCGGATTCCTCGTCGGCGCCGAGATCGAAATGGCCCGCCTCGAAGAAGCGAACTCGTCGCTCTCCGAGCAGTTGCAAACCCGCAAAGTCGTAGAACGCGCCAAGGGCATCCTGCAGCGCGATCTCGGCCTCAGCGAAGAGCAAGCCTATCTCGCGCTGCAGCGCCAAAGCCGCCAGAAGCGCCGTCCCATGAAAGAAATCGCCGAAGCCATCGTCCTAAGCGACGACGTACGCGGCAACTCCCAGGCACAAACCACCTAAGTTGGATTTCGCGCTCAGAACTGTTAGGGAAGAGCAACGGATTGTGAAAGGGCAGCGGTGTCCAACGCCGTGTTAAGGAATCAGTTTCGTGAAAGGGCACGGCTTCAGCCGTGCCGTCAGAGCCCACAAAGAATGCGGGCTTCAGCCCGTGAGGGCGGCAAGCGCAAGACATCAACGACCAACGACAAACGACCAACGACCAGCGACCAGCGACCAATAACGAATCACAGATGACGAAAAAAGGCGGATACCCGAAAAGATATCCGCCTTCACCTTTACGAACTACTGCCCCGATCCCGCCGCCAGCGCCGCTCCTTTAGCCATCTGCTTCTCGGAGTGCGCCGGAACCGCAAAGCGAAGCGTGATGCCCGACTCCGGCAACTGCATCGCGCTCACGTAAGTCCCAGCCGGAGTACTCTCCAGCAACAGCAAGCTCGAATCCGAACTCTTCGTCGGATCGCTCGACGGCACCAGCACCAGGAATCCTCCGGGCGCTCCGCTGACTTTGCTCAGTGTCAGCACCGGAGAAACGTTGTTCGGGTCGTAGGAGAATGCATACTCTCCCGCCGGAATCTTCGCGCTGCCCCAAAGTACATCGTGTGTCAGCGTGAATTTTCCGTGCGCCGCCTGGGCCGAAGCCGGAACGGACGCTGAGGTGAATGTGGCAGCCGCCAGCAAAACGGCATAGGCAATGTTGCGAATCGATTTCATGGAATCTCCATTCTGCCCCGCTCGAGGCAAGGCAAGTCTGATGAGCACGCTGCTCCGCCGTAACGGATCGCATGGGCTCAGGCTTTGGTGGAGAACGACTAGGTCAGGAGATTGCGACGCCGCTAACCCGGCTGGCATGCAATCAGCGACTCCGCTGGGACCGGCCGCTATGCCGGCTGCGAAGTAATTCCACTATGCAACAAGATCAGTGCACAGTCCAATTCAAAGAATCTATCGGATGGATCAGCGCGAAGTCATAACGGTAGCAAGCGCACGCGTGATAACCCGCCGCGCGGAGTGATAGTGCTCGCCGATCACCGTACACGAGGACCAGGCCTCCCGAACATCACTCAAGCAACTCAGAATCGAACCGCCGATAGATCTCGTGCTGATGATCTGGAGCGCGATCTGCCTGAAGTGCGGAAATCAGGGCGGCGATGCGCGGCGTGAGAATAATCAGATAGCGGGCACCCGCCCCGGCGCTGTAGGTATGTGCCGTACCCGCCGGAACGAATACGGTCGTGCCTGGCCCGGCGGTTTCGGATCGCCCGGCGTATCGAAATGTTAGTTCACCTTCAAGCACATGCCACGCTTCATCGTCGGAATGGTGAACATGCAGGGTTGCAGGGCCACTACCCCGCCATTCGTGCACGCTAAACGAATTGCCGGTAGCGGAGAACGCTTTGGGTTGCATGAGCGGATTTTAACGCTCCCAGCGCGGTAGCGCTTCCGCTCAGAACGCCCGCTGTTCGCAATGCATGGCCCCGCTAGGGGCAATCGAGGAAGGGAATTGGGAAGACGCCGTAGGCTACGCGAAGAAACTCAACGCGCCGCTCTCCCACGTCAATCGCGCCTACAATGAGGCTTTGCTCTGGGCGCGGGAAGTCACTGCAAGACGCTAGCGGCAACCGTCCGGTAAGAACTTACGCGCAGTTCGACTGAGCCACGCTGGCCAGACGTACTCTTTCCGGCGCAATCGCCGCCGGCCGCACGTACACTTCACACGAGGTCGGCCGCAACTGGTGTTCCGTGATCACGACCGTTCCGTCGTTCGACTGCGCCCGCCGATACGTTTCCAGCCGCGCTCCGCTGAAGAAAGTGACCGGCCCGTACACTGTGAATTTGGTTTTGCCGCCGTACTGCTCGACACACTGCTCAAGAGTACCGACGAAGGTTCTGACTGCGGGGGAGTTGCGCGAATTCATGACATCACCACTCACTGCTGAGGTTTTTACCCGAGGAATAAAACCTAAGAAAGTTACTGACTAGCCTAACACGGCAAAGACTCGAGAGACACTACGGTATCCGCTGTAGGTAAACTCAGAGGTTCCAAGCCGGGATTGCACAACAGGACAATCCGTTTGACGCTAAGATTCCACCCTTCGCTGCGGTTTTCGCCGCATTCTCGCCCTATCCAATTGTCATACCGGTCGCGACCGTGAGATGATGACTAGTTTCGTGGTGACGGTGGCGGTGACTAGCCACCGCCACCAGAGAGGATTCATACATGTATCAGAAAAAGCCCGGAGTATTCATGGCCGACTGGTGGGACGCTGACGGCCGCCGCCATCGTAAGCAGTTTGCCACTTCCGCAGGAGCCCGCGAGCACGAACACCGCGAGACCGCCCTCGCCCATGCCGAACGCGCCAGCCGCGAGATGAAACTCGCCGCCCGCACCAGTAGCAGCAAGCGGTCCCCTAAAACTGACGACGGCGGCACCATCGACCCGGCCAAGGGAAAACTCGGCGTCATGATCCCCGGCATGGGCGCCGTCGCGACCACATTCGTCGCCGGCGTCGAGGCCGTTCGGAAAGGACTCGCCAAGCCCATCGGTTCGCTCACCCAGATGGGCACCATCCGCCTTGGCAAACGCACCGACGCTCGCTCGCCCAAGGTGAAGGAATTCATCCCTCTCGCAGGGCTCGACGACCTGGTCTTCACCGGCTGGGACATCTTCGAGGACAATATGTATGAAGCCGCTTCCAATGCCGGCGTCCTCGACTACCGGCTTTTGGAACAGCTCAAGCCGTTTCTGTCTTCCATCACGCCCCGCGCCGCCGTCTTCGATCATAACTACGTGAAAAAGATCGACGGACCGAACGTCAAGAAGGGCAAGAACAAGATGGATCTCGCCGAGCAGGTCCGCGACGATATCCGCGAGTTCAAGAAGACCAGCGGCGCCTCCCGCCTGATCACCATGTGGTGCGGATCGACCGAGTCCTACATCGAGCCCACCGAAGCCCATCAGTCGGTCAAGTCATTCGAGAAGGCGCTTCGCGAGAACGACGAATTCATCGCTCCCTCGATGATCTACGCCTACGCTTCGCTGATGGAAGGCGTTCCCTTCGCCAACGGCGCTCCGAACCTGACCGTCGATCTTCCAGTAATGCTTGAGCTTTCCCGCAAGAACGAATCACCGATCTGCGGCAAAGATTTCAAAACCGGGCAAACTCTAATGAAGACGGTACTCGCCCCCGCTTTCAAGGCGCGACTGCTCGGGCTCAGCGGATGGTACTCGACCAACATCCTCGGCAATCGCGATGGAGAAGTCCTCGACGATCCCGGCTCCTTCAAAACGAAGGAAGAATCGAAACTGGGCGTGCTCGAGCACATCCTGCAGCCCGGTCTCTATCCCGAACTCTACGGCAACATGTTCCACAAGGTGCGCATTAACTATTACCCGCCGCGTGGAGATAACAAAGAAGGTTGGGATAACATCGACATCTTCGGGTGGCTCGGCTACCCGATGCAGATCAAGGTCGATTTCCTCTGCCGCGACTCGATTCTCGCCGCGCCGATCGTCCTTGACCTCGTCTTGTTGCTCGACCTCGCGCACCGCTGCTCGACGTTGCGCGGCCTCGGCATCCAGGAATGGCTCAGCTTCTACTTCAAGTCCCCGATGACGGTTCCCGGCCTCTATCCCGAACACGACCTGTTCATCCAGTTGATGAAGCTGAAGAACACCCTCCGCCACCTCAAGGGAGAAGAACTGATCACGCACCTCGGGTTGGAGTACTACGACTAACCGATAAACGCTATAACCACAAAGGGCACGAAGTTCCACGAAGGAAGGCCGAGATGTCCTTCGTGCTACTTTGTGCCCTTCGTTGTTCGTTTTTTCGACGTGTTGCGAACGGATTGTGTCCCGACGTACCGGAGTATATCCGCGGATGTGACGAATTGGTCGCCGGTCCAGTCTTCAGGATTCGTAGCCGGGGAGACTATATCCCCCAAGATCTGAATCCGATCTTTCAAACGACCGAAGATAAATTTTTCGGGCGCGGCCTCAACTCGATTAGCTTGCCCGGATGCTCTTCGGCTTTTTGCGGCGGATTTCTTTCTCGTAACTTTCTTGTTCATCTTCTTTTCTTATCGGCCGCAGAAACAGTGACTTCAATGAACACCTTATCCTCACCAGTTTGGATACTTCGCCCGCACCTGCTCATAACGCGGCGACGTTGTGCCGTGCTTCTTGTGATAGCCGAGAATCTGGCGTTCCCGCGGAGTCGGCCATGCCTGGCCGGGGGCAACTTGCTGCGGTATCGCTCCTTCGACTTCGGCAAGATTCTGAATTCGATCGCGGGAGAGCGTGATCTTCTTCCCCGTGGGCGCGACTCTAGCGACCAGGTGATTGTTCTTCCTAACGATAGAACCTGCTTCGGCGGAAAAATCTCTGCTCTGGCCCACGTAGTTGACGTAACGAATTGAGATCGGGTGCTCCGGACGGAAATTCCCGCGTGTTGGTACCGTCGACAGTTGTCTCCGCAGCCCTGAGCCCACCACATATAGAAGGCCTTCGTCGAAGTAAGGACAGCTGGGATTCTTGCAGTGAATGATCCCATCGTCCGTCCTGCGGCCGCCGTCCGTGCCACAGTTTGGGCACTGAATGGGCGTGCCTGGAATCCTGCGGCCGCCCGAGAACAAGCTGATTAAGAGATCCAGCAATCCCATCGTTTCTTTTCCTACGTTACAGAGCACTCAAGGGGACGGTTTCACAAACGAACCTCCGCTTCTAGCGGCAGGTTATTCCATCGCGCCCGTGTACAGGCGGCCATCCTCTCCCGCGGACTTTTCGTGGGCCGCTGCTTCTGGGTTCCGAGAGAAGTCGAAAACCGCACTGGATTTCCGACTGGCAACCGTCCCCTTGAAGGCTCTGCCAATCTTTTGTTGCTGCCAGATGAAAAAAGGACTCTCGATCTTTCCGTGGCGAATCAGCCGGTGACGATGCACCAACGACGGCAGGCCAAAGCGCCGAAGATCGTCAAAACCAATCCTGGCGAAATTCCCCTTCCTGTGCCCGCCAAAAACCAGACTGAGAATTTCCTCGGCCAGCCAGCGATCGAGCAATCGCAGTTGGGATAAGTCGGTTACGTGCCTCAAGTAGTAATCGAGGATGGCGACATTGCGTACGCCGCGGTCGATCGTCTGGGATGCAATTGCTACCAGGGTGCGCGCACGCTCGCCGGGATCGCTGATCTTCTTCCAACGGCGCCGGCTACGGCGAAAGGCAAACCGGAACAGGTTCTGAATCTTTCGTGACTTGTCCCGGGACAGTGACGTAACTCCGCCACAACAGAACTGCAAACCCAGATGGCGAAAGGAGGAGTCACATCGGAAGCGGCCATTTTCTGTGACGCGGCTGGGCGCGAGCAGCAGATCCTGTCCGTGACTTTCTTTTGTTGTGAGGCGGAGCTTGCTGAGGACCATCTCCATCCGCTCAATCGCAGTGACGGCACCGTCTTGCGAGCTCGAAAACACCAGCAAGTCGTCGGCATACCGGAAATAATGAACGTCCGGAATGCTCTCTATAGCTCGATCGAGTTCTGTGAGATAGAGGTTCGCCAAAACACATGCGCTGGCACAGCCAAACGGAATTCCGATGTGCGCCCGGTGGCTTCCCGACTCATCCTGATATTCAAAGCGAATCCGTTCCGAGAAAAGATCGAACAGGTAATCTTTTGAATCGACATGCGACGCCAGTTGAGCGAGCAGGACCTCGTGATCTACCGAAGCGAAGTAGTCCTTGATGTCGCGCTTCACCACGTAGATGGGGCGCCACGTAGACCGCAAGATGTGCGCAATTCGCGCTTGGCAGCGATCGAGCGAGTACATACGGTCTCGGTAGGCGTACGACGAAGACGAGAACCAGCGGTGCAATCTGGCATTCAGTAGCCGATAGAGCAGCAGGTCTACGATCCGCTCTTCCCATGGAGGAATGTAGAGCGTCCGCCGCTTTCCGTTGAAGTTGTATTTGAGGCCGACAGAAGGCCGGAAATGAAAAGACCGGTCCCGCAATTGCCGATGCATTTCCGCAAGCCCGTTAAGGCCGCGAGCCGCGAGGTCATACAGCGTTTTTCCATCGGTGGAAACGTGCAGTGCCTTCCGCCAGAGAAACAGCGGCTTCGTGTATACGCGGACTGCCGCTTTGTAGAGTTCCGCCTCTCGATAGACGTCACTCCAACGAATAAGACGACCTGATTTAGGCGTGTCCCCCACGAGTGGCAGTAATCTACTCTGAAAGCCTACGCGGAGCAAGCGCTGGGCATCCTCACCTACGTGCCCCTTG
>DATEJO010000198.1:0-6259 GCA_035277905.1 Candidatus Sulfotelmatobacter sp. | reverse complement strand
CTCCAGCCGGAATATCACCGTCCCACAACGGAATGCCCTCATCCCGAACGCTGGAGCATGTACGACTCGATGACCGCCGAAGTTGAGGTGCTTGAATTTCTTCGCTGTCTTGTGCGCACCATTAAGCCTCAGCTCGTGATCGAAACAGGGACGTTCATGGGCATCAGCACGCTGTGGATCGCCGAGGGCCTGAAGGCAAATGGATTCGGCAAAATTGTGACTTGCGAATACGACCCGAAGGTCTTCAAGAAAGCCAAAGAGCGTTTTGCCGGATCCGGCCTGACGGAATGGATTGAAGCCCGCAACGAATCCAGTCTGGAAATCAACGTTAATGGCACCATCGACCTTCTCTTCAGCGACAGCGATCCACCGCTGCGCGAGCAGGAGGTACGCCGTTTTCTGCCACAGATGAACCCGAATGGCGTGATCCTCATGCACGATGCCAGTTCTCACCTGAAGACCGTTCGGGAAGCTGCACTGAAAATGGAGCAAGAAGGGCTGATTTCCGTCGTTCTGATGCCTACGCCGAGGGGCTTGGTCGTCGCCCAGAGGCGCGCGGGGCGAAAATAATTTATCCAGCTACTCTCTCCAGAGTAGCTGGACAGCATCTAACGTCGGCTAGGTGCAACTGTGGCGGTGCAGTCCGGGACGCGATGGCCCAAGTAGCCTGTCGCCAGATGCCCAGGAGCAGAGCGTATGGGGCTGAGTGCAGCAGTCGGGGTAAGAGAGAGCTCGTCTTCTTCGGTTCGCCGCTATTTCGAGATGGCTGCCGATCGCCTGGGAATTCATCCGGAAATGCGTAGATTGCTGTCAGCCCCATTTCGGGAACTGACGGTGGAAATTCCTCTGCGCCGCGACGATGAACGTCTACAGCTTTTCCGGGGATATCGTGTCCAGCACAACGGCGTGCGTGGCCCGCTACTTGGGCCGGTGGGAATCCAGTCGGGTCTCGATCTCGACTCCGTGCGAAGTGCCGCTGAATCGATGACGTGGCGATGCGCAGCCGCTAACATTCCCTTTGGCGGAGCGGCAGGAGCGATCGTCTGCGATTCCACACAGCTCAGCCGCAGAGAATTCGAGTCTCTGGTGCGAAAGTACACCGCACGAATTCACCACCTGCTCGGCGTCTATCAGGATCTCTGTGCTCCGGGACTTAACGCCGACGAAGAAGTGATGATGTGGATGCGCGACGAGTACAGCTCTCTTCAGAAGGGAACAGCGCCAGCCGTTTTGGGAAAACCTGAGGAGGCTGGAGGTGTTCGCGATCATGCGGTGATTATCGGTAGAAGCCTCGCCGCCCTTGCCATTCACTGTGCCGAGCAAGTTGGATTGCCTGCTTCCGGACTGCGAGTAGCGATTCGGTCTCTCGATCAGAGTGCATTGCACACGGCGCTGCCAATGTTCGAGGCTGGATGCGTAATCGTAGCGATTGCTGACGCTCGCGGCGGCCTGCGCTGTTCCACTGGCATCGACATCCACGAACTTTCCAATCATGTTAGCTCTGCACGAACCTTTGCCGGTTATGAGAGAGCAGCCGAAGCTGCGGAGATCCACGGCCTGGATTGCGATGTCCTCATCATCGGAGGTCCCGAAAGTATGGTGAATCCCGCTGCCGCTTCGCGAATCCGCGCAAAGCTGGTCCTGGAAACCTCTGAGTTGGTAATTACACCCACCGCGGAGCGCATTTTGGCGAATCATGGCGCGACGGTTGTTCCCGATTTGGTAAGTGCAGCCGGGCCGGTCATCGCTGCCTATGCCGAATGGTCGAACAATGCCCAGCACGCCGCGTGCGACGCCGAGCATGTCGAACACGAGGTGCAGACATCGATGATGCGGACGTACACGCAAGTTCTCGATCGCAGCCGCCGTGAGAACGTGAGTCTGAGAATGGCGGCGTATTGCTCTGCGATAGAGCGCGTCGCAAGGTGCGAGCGTCTGCGCGTCGCATAAAGATCATTCCTACGACCGATCCGCGGAATCCGTAAAATCTGTGGGATCCGTGGCGGTTTTAAACGGCTCGCAGTGATCTCATCGCCTCGGCCAGCGCGCGGCGTACTTCCTCCATATGCTCCGGATCACGGTATTTATGCCGCGGCCAGAAGAATCCCTTTAAGCCATCCCCTTTCGTTCTCGGCACAACATGCACGTGCATATGAGGCACGCTTTGGCTGACACGGTTGTTGACTGCTACGAAAGCTCCCTGCGCTCCAAGACCTTGCTGAACTGCGAGAGCCAGCAGACGCGCATTCGCGAAGAGCTTTCCCAACAGTGGCGGTTCGACATCAACCAGCGAATCAAGATGCTGTTTCGGAACTAAAAGGCAGTGGCCGGGGAAGACCGGACGATGATCCAGAAAAGCCAGGCTGTCGACATCTTCGAAGACAATGGCTGCAGGAACAGCACGGCTGACGATCTGGCAAAACACGCAGGTGTTCACGAAGTTGTGGGACTGTTACCAGCCGTTTGCAGCTAATACGGTTGCTTTCAGAGCGGCTGATTCAATGGACGAACATATCATCTTCCGCGCCGGCGGTTGCTGCGGGTCCCGGACAGGTTGCGATTCCTAAAACGGTACACAGCGTCTTGAGCGTATTTTCGTGCCGGTACATGATAGAGGACTGAACGCCTGCGCGGGCGCGTGGTCCGACGGCGACAAACGGGACGTGGCCGCCTCCGTTACGGATGTCGGCAATGTTTGACTCGTCAAAGGCAATGAGCAGAAGCCCGTTTTTCTGAAACTCCGAATTTGCAAGCAGAGGGGCGATGTTCGTCTTCAGCCAGCCATCCGCGTCGGCAATCATGCTGTTGTCGTCGCAAGTCATGGCGGCTTTGCAGGAGTGTGCATCATCCGGGAGATCCGGAATAACCATGCTGAACGACGGCAGGTGTCCGGCACTCAGGTCGGAGCCGAATTGCGAGAAGGGAACGATGTTCGCCGCCTGCTGCGGATTGTTGATGACATCGCTGAAGTATGCGAACGGGTTGTGATGTTTTACATAATTGCCGTTTGAACTACCCAGGTATCCAGCGGAAGGCAGATCTTCCGCGTAAACCTTCCACGTTTTGCCGGCCGCGGCCAGCTCGCGCGCGAGGTTGTCGGCAGTTACCGGTCCGGGAAAGCCATTGTCGTTCGTCTGCGGTGCCCCCGTTGTGAGTACGAAATAATTCGAAATCGATGGATGCATGGTGGCGTAATACTGAGTCGCCGATGCTCCTTGCTGCGCAAGGCTGTTCAGATATGGTGCGGCCGCGTTGCCGATTACTTGCTCGTACGAATGGTTTTCTTCCATTACCAGGACGACCATTGCCTGCGACGCAGCACTCGCGGTTCCTGGCGAATTCACAGGCGTGGGCGGCGAGGAAGCCATGCTGCCTCCGCCGCACGAAACGATGGAGCCCATCAGCAACAAGGCCCCACACAGAGCTGCACATTTGTACAACCCAGCGATTTGCATTACTTCAGTCCTTAGGCAAATAGAATCACCTGCTGAGGGACGGGTTGGTAAGACACGCTCTGTGTCCGAAAATTTTGCTGCTTTATCTCGCGGTGTGAAATGCTGCTGAGCTGCACGCCAGCAGCACACGATGACTCCTCCTGAGAGTTCCTGTATAACTGCGTTTCACTTTTATTCAGGAGCTGCTGGTGAAACGCAAGATCGTCTGCTGTCTTCCGCTTCTCATTTTTCTAAGTTCTTCCATCGCACTCGGTCAGTCGCAGGAATTGCCTCCCGCGGCTGCAAGCACGCCAAGCTCAGAACAGGAAGGCGTAGCTGCGCAAGAAAAGTCTTCGACCACCGCAAAGCCTGGTCAGAAGAAGGAATCCGATGAGGATCTTCCGGCATCTCGCAAACCGAAACGCGGACAAGCAGGTGCTCGGGAGAATGCTGCTCCTGCTTCAACCTCCGCCGAAAAGAAGCCTGCAGATCCGCTCATGTCCGCCGATACCTATCGTGGTCTGCATCTCCGCAGCATTGGACCGGCATTCATTTCCGGCCGCGTGACTTCTTTGGCCGTGAATCCTTTCAATCGCGCGCAGTACTACGTCGGCGTCGCTTCCGGCGGAGTATGGAAGACCAATAACGACGGCCTCACCTGGGATCCGGTGTTCCAGAACGAAGGTTCGTTTTCGATCGGCGACGTGAAGCTCGATCCGCGTGATCCATCTGTCGTCTGGATAGGGACAGGCGAAAACAACTCGCAGCGCAGCGTCGATTATGGCGACGGCGTTTACAAATCGGAAGATGGCGGCAAGAGCTGGACCAATCTGGGACTGAAGCATTCCGAGCATATTGGACGCATCGCCATCAGTCCCAAAGACAGCAACACCGTTTTTGTTGCTGCGGAAGGACCACTCTGGTCGCCAGGCGGAGATCGCGGTCTTTATCGCACCACGGACGGCGGCAAGGCCTGGAAGAAAGTCCTGAACGTCAGCGAGAACACCGGCTTCGCGGATGTGGCCATCGATCCTGACGAGCCCGACACGATCTATGCCACAGCCTACCAGCGGCGACGCCATGTGTGGACCCTCATCGACGGCGGCCCGGAGAGTGCGATCTATCGCTCCGACGACGGCGGCAATACGTGGAAGAAGTTGAAGTCCGGTCTGCCCAGCGTCGATATGGGACGCATCGGCATTGCCGTCTCGCCTGTCGATCACAACGTGGTGTACGCAACCATCGAGGCCCAGGAAGGGAAGGGCGGCATCTTCCGCTCCGCCGATCGCGGAGCAACGTGGGAGCGTCGCAATCCTTATGACGAGACGGCGATGTACTACGCGCAGATCTTCGCCGATCCCAAGAACGTCGATCGAATTTACGTGATGAACGTACTCATTCGCGTTTCAGATGACGGCGGCAAGACTCTTCGCGTGCTCGGGGAGAAGTACAAGCACGTCGACAATCACGTGATCTGGATCGATCCGACCGACACCAACTACTACCTGGTTGGCTGCGACGGGGGCTTATATGAGAGCTTCGATCGCGGCGCGAATTGGAGCTACAAGAGCAACCTCCCGGTTGCGCAGTTCTACGACGTAGCTCTCGATAATTCGAAGCCGTTTTACTACGTCTATGGCGGCACGCAGGACAACAGCAGCGTCGGGGGGCCTTCGCGCACGCTCAAGATCAACGGCATTACTAACGAGGACTGGTTCTTCACGCAAGGCGGCGACGGCTTCCGGTCAGTCATCGATCCGGAAGATCCGAACACCGTCTACGCCGAGTATCAATACGGGAACCTTACTCGATTCGATCGGCGGACCGGTCAGCAGATCGGCATCCAGCCGCAGCCTGGACCGGATAACGTTCCCTACCGCTGGAACTGGGATTCGCCGATCATCATCAGCCCGCATTCGCATACGCGGCTGTATTTCGCCGCAAACAAACTGTTCCGCAGCGACGATCGCGGAGATACCTGGAAGGCGATCAGTCCTGACCTCACGCGCCAGATCGATCGCGACAAGCTTCCCGTTATGGGACGCATCTGGGGGCCGGATGCCGTCGCGAAGAACGCCTCAACATCGTTTTATGGCAATATCGTCGCGCTCTCGGAATCCCCACAAAAAGACGGTCTCATTTATGTAGGAACCGATGACGGACTGATTCAGGTCACCAGCGATGCCGGCCAGAACTGGACAAAATACGAGACATTCCCCGGCGTCCCCAAGTTCACTTACGTGAGCCGCCTGCTCGCATCGCAGCACAATGCAAACGTTGTCTATGCCAGCTTCGACAACCACAAAATGGGCGATTTCAAGCCGTATTTGCTCAAGAGTGGCGACAATGGCCACACCTGGAACTCGATCGCCAACAATCTACCGGGAAATGGCCCAGTGCTCGCCATCGCCGAAGATCCGGTGAACCCACAACTGCTGTTCGTCGGCACCGAGTTCGGCCTCTTCTTCTCGCTGGATGCCGGCGGCCACTGGACGCAGCTCAAAGGCGGAATGCCGACCATCGCCGTCCGCGATCTCGCGATTCAGAAACAAGCAAATGATCTGGTTGCAGCCACCTTCGGCCGAGGCTTCTACATTCTGGATGACCTCACTCCGCTGCGTCACGTCAGCGCGCAAGCGTTCCAGCAGCAGGGAGCACTCTTCCCGGTTCGGGACGCGCTTATGTACATCGAGCAGCGTCCAGTGGGTGGCAAGCACGGACACCTCGGCGCCACCTACTTCGAAGCCGACAATCCTCCGTATGGCGCAGTTTTCACCTATTACTTAAAAGACAAGTTCAAAACCAAGAAAGAAGCTCGGCAGGAG
>DATEJO010000197.1:0-4396 GCA_035277905.1 Candidatus Sulfotelmatobacter sp. | reverse complement strand
GCAAACGTTCTATAGCAACCCGAATTATTCGTCCGACACGCAGGGGGCCGACAAGCTGAAGAACGAGCAGAGCGAAATCGACGCGGAGAAGCAGGAAGTGGACGACTTACAGAAGAACGTGGATGCGTTGGCGGCCAAGCTAAAGGAACTCGACAGCGAAGCTGCCAAGCCCGCGGAAAACCCCGAGTAAACCAGCACGCCCCAACCCCGAAAAACGTCGATTTGGCGAAGATCAGGCGAAGGCGAATCGGCGGATCTTTTGGCGGCTAGAAATTACCCGAGGCTTTGTTTTCATGGGGTTACAGCGATTTCTACTCGAAGGCATTTGCGGGTAGACTTCGTCTGTAGGTGCGCCATCGGACGGGAATGAAGAAGGCCCGATCCCGCGCCAGTCTTGCGCGCGAAACCGGGCCTCCCGATTTTCCGAATTGCCTAGAACTGGTAACGCAGAGCAAATTGCATGATGCGCGGGTTTGTCAGCAACCGGGTGTACGTGCCGAAAACGGACGGCCCCTGGTCGAGTTCGTTGTTGATGCTGGCTACGTCAAAACGCTTGAGATTGGCCAGGTTGAACACATCCCAGCGGAACTCGAGCGTGTGGGAATCGTTGTACGGCATGTGCCACGTTTTTGTCAGACCCATGTCCACGCCGGCGAAACCGTCTCCGCGGATGGCATTTCTTACACCGGACTCGCCGGGGAACGCGGGTTGAAAACCATTGAAGGCGGCGCAAGGATCCTTGAACATGTTCCAACCACCCTGGTTGCCGCAGGAATTATTCGCCGCAACATTCGTCCTACCCGTTGCCACCGGTGATCCAGTAAAACTACCATTGCCGCTCAACTCCCAGTCAGTTGACCACTGGAAGCCTGAACTGGTGTTGGTCGGGAATCCGCTCGACCATCGAGCGACGCCCGAAAGCTGCCAACCGCCTACGAGGGCATCGAGGCCTTTGCTTATGTCGCTTCCAAAACTCTGACCACGCCCAAAGGGAAGGGCGTAAACCCAGTCTGCATTGATCTGATGGCGCAGATCGAAGTCGCTTGGCCCATATAGCTGGTACGGTTTCCAGGCATTGATAACCGTGCTGAAACCCGCGCCGATGCCACCCTGTCCAACGCTTTCCGCGTCGGAGCCGATATCCAAGGACTTGGAATAGGTGTAGTTGAAGTCAAAGAGAAGACCGTGGGATACGTGTTTGGTAAGCGAGACTTGTAAGGCGTTGTAGTTCGAGTATCCGATTGAACGCCAGCCGTAAAGCGACGAATACTGCTGGTTGTAGAAGCTGAACAGTCCGTTGACTGGAGTTGCCGGGGAGCCAAACAAGTCAACGTCGAACAAGGCCGTCGTTTCGTTGAAGAGATTGCAGTTAAACTCATCATACATCGCCGAAAGCAAACTCGTCGTCGAGGACAGCCCGTCGGGATTATCGCAGTACGAATAGGATGACTGCGGTGTCATCATATCCGTCCAAAACTGCGCGGTCGGGCCGATCTGGGCCGCTGTGACAGTCGCCGGGTCGACACCTTGCCGGCCCAGCTCCGAAAAGCGCTTCGCAGCAGAGAAGTAGTCGATGTGCGTGGCCGGATCGACGAGGTCATATGGTGTCGCCAGGTCTTCCTGAACAAGCAGGCGGTGAGCATAGTGGCCGACGTACGATACGCTGAGGGCCATGTTTCCAGGCAACTGGCGATCGATAGAGAAATCAATCGCGTAGGAATATGGTGTGCGCAGGCCGCTATCGAGCCCCCACGTGATAGCGAAGGCGGCGGGCCCGTTGGTGGGGAACGTTACAGGGTACGTCGGATTGGTGCCGAAGGGTGATGGCACGAGGATTGGATTCGCGGCGGCGCCCAAGCAACTCCCTCCGTTGTCGTTGGCGGGCAGGATGTTCATGCTCGTCAAGCGCGGAGAGGAAGAGATTGTTTCGCATCCCGCGAAGTTCGTGAGTTGAGTCGTCAGCCCAAAGGCGCCATTGGCATCGAAGGCAAGGGCCAAGGCCGGGCCGAAGTGATCGTAATCCATGCCGAAGCCGGCGCGAATCACGGTCTTGCCGCCGTTTCCGAAAATGTTTTGCAACCAACCCGCGGATGGCTCGGGTGTCCAGGCAATGCCTACCTGTGGCCCGAAATTCTTTTTCTGCCACGGATAAAAGCCGGGCTTGCTGTAGGACGGTCCGGCTGGCCCGAAAGTGATGAGCGGGTCCAAGCTTGACGGCTGGCCCTGGAGCATTCGCTCTCCGCGCTGATTGAACCACTGGCCGAGCGGGAATGTTGGACTAACTTCCTGTCCAGCAGTTTCGCCGATGGGTCCCATGATGGTCCAGCGAAGGCCATAATTCACCGTCAGGTTCGACTTTACCTGCCAGGTGTCCTGCAGGTACAAGGCGTATTCATCAATGGAGTAGTGGCGAGGCAGGGCCTGACCTTGCGGAAGCTGGATACCGGTGAGGTCGGGATTCAAATGATAATTCCAGGTAGCGTCTCCTTCCGTGACCATCCCGATGAGACCAACGAGAGGGAAATCGTAGGCGTGCGGATCGCCAACCGCTGGATACCCATTCGCGCTGCCGTTCCAGTTTGTACCGCTGGGGTCGAGTGAATCGCCCGATCCGGCGATTCCCGCCGTGTCGATCCAGTCGGAATTGGTGACGCCGTCGCTGAAGGACGCTTCCTCGCTGAGACTGTTGCGTCGAATCAGCGATGCGGTGCCGCCGAATGCAATCGTATGAGAGCCGTGCGTCCAGCTCACATCGTCCGAAACATCGTGCGAGGGCACGGTAAAGCTGTGGTTCCGATGCACGGCGTCGGTTGTCCAATTCAAGTCGCGAAAAATGACCCACGGGTCTTGGCTGTTCCCGCGGATGTTGATGCTTTGATGGGTAAGGCCGTAACGCAAGTTGTTTACCCAGTGCTGACCAAGAACGGCCGTATATCCGGCCACGAAGCCCTTATTCAGGCCCTTCTGCGTCGTTGTGGGGATACCGCCAAGCACAAAACCCTGCGGGAGGTAGGGCTCGCCCTGAATCGTGTCATCTTCGCCGCTGCCACGGATGAACAGGTTATGGTTGCCGTTGCGCGTGAGTTTGTAGTCCAGCCGGCCGATCATCCAGTTGGTATGCGTGCTCGTTGGCGCGGCGAAACGAAAACCGTCGAAATTGGGAGGATCGCCGACAGTGAAATCGTTAGGAACCGGGAAGGAATTGAAAAAGGCCAGCGAGGCCGGGTTAGAGCCCAGGCTGAGGGGATCCATGGCCGTGAGCTGACTGTTATTGAGAGCGAAGCTGCCCGGTTGAACGGTATAACTGTTTCCACTGATGCCGGTGACACTACCGCCGGGGCACTGGGTCGGATCGGTGCACTGGTATTGAATGATTCCGTCGCGAAGAGTGGCAGAAGGAATGGTGCGGACGACGCTGTCGGCCTGCTCGTAACGGTGCCCCTCGTAGTTAAAAAAGAAAAAGAATCTATCTTTCAGAATGGGCCCGCCGACTGAGCCGCCGAAAAGGTTGCGGACGAGGTGCGGCGGCTTGTTTGCTTCACCCGTGGATAGTTCGGAACTCTTGATGAAGTAGTCGTTGGCTTCGCCCAGGCTGGAACGATTGTATTCGTAAAGGGAGCCGTGGAAATTATTCGTCCCGCCCTTGGTCGCGAGCTCCACCTGGCCGCCGGCCGAGCGGCCTTCGTTTGCACCGTAGTTCGAAGTGGTGACGCGAAATTCCTCAACGGAGTCCGGAGTTACCGGCAGGACCGTAGTAAACGGGCCGTTCTGGAATTGGTCGTTCACAACGACACCATCCAGCTTGATGGTATTTTGGTCGCTGCGCTCGCCATTCACGGAACCGGAGCGAGTGTCGTAGGTGTACAGATCGGTCCTATTTGAAGTGAAAACGACGCCAGGTTGAATGCTGAGGAGGCCTGGTACGTTTCTGTCTTCAAGAGGCAAATTTTCGATTTGCTGCGAGACCATGGTCTGGCCGAGGCTGGCATCTGTAGTATTCAGGAGTGGAGCTTCGCCGCTGACTGCGATTTCCTGATTTACGGACCCCACCTTCATGGAAACGTCCAATGTGGCCGGAAGAGCAACGCGCAAGACCAGACCGGCATGCACATATTTGTCAAAACCGGTAGCTTCGACGGTTAATGTGTACGTGCCCGGAAGGATTTCCAAAAAAGTATAGGCCCCATCTGCATCGGTGACTGCGGAGCGGGACGCGCCGGTCGCTGGATTCGCGAGGGTAACGGTCGCATTGGGGATGGCGGCGCCGCTAGGGTCGCTGATAGTGCCGCGCAGGGATGTGGACGCCTGCCCCCAGGCGCAGGGAAGAGTTGCTAGGAGAGCAACTACACATAGGGCCGCAAGCAGAAAACTGCTGGCTCGAAGCTTCACAATTCAC
>DATEJO010000196.1:0-30891 GCA_035277905.1 Candidatus Sulfotelmatobacter sp. | reverse complement strand
TAGGCGTTGTCGCCTTCGCAGCGGATGTTGGGATTGGCGCCGCGCTCGAGCAGCAACTTGACGGCGGGCTCGCTGTTGCCGAAGACGGCCTGGTGGAGCGCCGTCCTCACACCCTCTCCGCCGCGCTCGTCGATGAGTTCGGGACGCGCGTCGAGCAGCGCGTTGAGTCGCGCGAGATCGCCTTTTCCGGCGGCGTCGCGGAGAGACGCAAACGCCTCGGCGGTGGAACTGGCCGCTTCGAGCGTTTTGACGTGAGACTGCAGTTTGGACCAGGAGGCGAATCCATATTCGAGCGCAATCACCAGCTGGGCATCGGCGAGGGCGAACGGGGAAGTGGCGATCGTTTTTTCTGAAAGATTTTTACAGCGCGGATGATTTTCGCGAATGCGAGTCAACGCCTCGGGATCGGCGGCTTGCTGGCGCTTCAACAGCGACTTGGCTTGTTTTTTGAGTTGCTCGAGACTGGGATTTGGCGGGAGTTGCTTTGACATGGAATCTCCTTTCATTGGTCGCCTGTGTCCGCATGGCAGGCAGAAAGAAGATTTGTCAGGTTGTGGTCGTGCAATTCTGCAGGGTGGGCTTGGCCCTTTCCGCGGACTGGATGCGCCCCGCGCGCTGAGATGCAACGATAATGCGGTGCTGTTTCCAAAGTCAACAGGCGCCGCAAGATTCGGGATTAATCCAGTACTCTAGAGGGGGAAAGCCTCTCGCTGCGCGACTATCCCTTGGGGGCCATTGAGTGACCGGTTTGGAGCAGCCAAGGCCGCAGCCGCCTGATGTAGCCGCTTCCACTCTCGCCGAGGAAAGGGCGTTGTTCGCAGGTCTTCTCAGGAAAGACCGCAAGGCGACTGCGGAATTCATCTCGCGTTATTCCGATTCTGTGTACGGTTTCGTGCGGTCGCGTCTTTCGCCGCATTTTGACCTCGTCGACGATCTGGTGCAGGAGATCTTTCTTGCCGCGTGGGAAAGCATTCATCAGTTTCAGGGCTCGGGTCCGCTACAGGGCTGGCTCCTGGGAATTGCGCGGCATAAGGTGGAAGATCATTATCGCGCGCTGCTTCGAGCCCCGGAGGCGACGCCCGAGGCAGAGTTGGAATCGCTCGCCGGGGCCACGATGCCCGATTTCGACGGGGCGCTCGATCAGGCTCAACTGCAGGAGAAGACGTGGCGTGTGATGGCGAGTCTGCAGGAACAATATCGAATGGCTCTCATCTGGCGCTATTGGGACAAGGTTTCCGCGCGAGAAATGGCCGAACGTCTTGGAAAAACCGAAAAAGCTGTCGAACGCCTTCTGGCCCGCGCCCGACAGCAGTTTCGAGAAAGGTGGGGCGATGCCTAGGAATATTTCTGACGATCAGTTTCTGGAGCGCCTCACTGCCCGCACCACTCCCGCGGAAACACCCAAAGCGCCTTCCCGAATAAAGTCGAAAATCTATTCGGCGTTGGTTCAGCGTCAGGCTGACACCGGGCCGTTGGAAAGTCTCACCACGACCAAGGCTGCCGGGCACGGCCTCTGTGTTTTCGAGGAACTTGTGCGCATAGCTCCAGTCCGCGAAGCGGCGAAGCAGCTAAATCCGTGCCGCGTCTGCCATGCGCGTGTTCTGGCTGAGCTGGTGGAAGATCCGCCGATCTACTGGCCAAACTGTCCTTATGTAGCCTTCAAGAAATCGTAAGATCAGTCCGGCGGCACTGCGCGGGCATGGGGCTCGACCCACTTCTCGCGATATGCGCGCTAGAACTCCCGCACAATGCCGAAGAGATTCTGGAAGTTTTTCAAGCTGTGCGGACCGGACGGCGTCAATTGATGACTGATCGGATTCCGGCTCAGCGTCTCGCTGAAGCTGTAGCGGAATCGCCAGCCGTGGTGGAGGGTCACGTCGATGCCGACCGGCACGCGCAGTCCAATCATGTCGGCGGTGAATTGGCGCGCGGGAATCGGCGGAGAGCCCTGCATCACGCTGACGCTAGTGAGAGTCGAAGCAAAACGCACCCAGCCTGTTCCCACAGAAAGATAGGGGCGAACCCGGCTTTTTCTTCTGCGGAAATAAACAAGAACGCTTGCAAACAAACTGTTTTGCGAACTGCTGCGGTCCTCCTTGTACTCATCCAGCGATCCGGCGTTCAGCGCCGCTGCGGAAAGCATCAGCGGATTGCGGTTCCAGACATATTCACCTTGCAGACTGAAAAAATCGTTCAGATGTTTTCCTGCGAAACCGTTCAGCACGACGCCATTCGTTGCGTTGTAAGACGCAAACTGCGTTGAGCCCGGATCGATGATCGATTGCGCATCGCCGGATAGCGTTGCCACGCCTCCTATGAATCCCGCGTAAAACTGCGCCCACGCGGGCAGAGCCGCAAAAATTATCCAGATGAATGCGACTGCCACGATTCTCGATTGCATGCGCAACCGTCTTCTCACGAAAAACTCCGGGGGGAATATCGCTCGTGACACGACCTATCAGTTGAAGCGGGCAATAGCGATCCGCAAAGCGATTTATCCGCTCCACCTTCGGATTTGTTTCGCATCTCGACGCAACCCTTAACCGATTTCTGTCTGAATCCCATGAGGAAAGGAAAAGTGTGATGAAGTCGAAACTACTGATCGCGATTTTTTCGACAGTTGCAGTGGCAATGTGGAGTCTTCCAGCGAATGCCGCGGCAGGAGCAGTGTACACCCTCACTAATTCAAGCAGTGGCAACGCCGTAATGATGTTCAACCGCTCCGCCAATGGGCATCTCGCGCTCGGCGGAACCTTCAGCACTGGCGGAATGGGAAGCGGCGCTGGGTTAGGCTCGGAGGGCGCGGTTGTCCTCGACGCGAGCAACCGATTCCTCTTCGCTGTCAACGCGGCGAGCAATACCATTTCCGTTTTCTCGGTTACTTCCAACGGCCTTACTCTGGTCGGCACAACCAGTTCATACGGACAAAATCCGATCAGTCTGACGTCGTTCGGCAACATGCTCTATGTCCTGAATGATGGGGGCGCGGTTGGAGGCACCGACACGCTGGCCGGGTTCACCGTTGACGCAAACGGAAATCTGCATAACTTCAGCTCGGGAATCGGGCTGAGCGCAGCATCCGTCGGGCCAGCCGAAGTCAGCTTCAACACAGAAGGCAATCTGCTCGTTGTAACCGAAAAAAACACGAACAATGTCGACGTCTTTATCCTCGACTCGATGGGCAATGTCACGGGCATGAAGATTATGATGTCGGCTGCCGAGACTCCTTACGGATTTGCTTTTGGCAAACATGACATCCTCATCGTGTCCGATGCTGTCGGAGGCGCCGCCAACGCCGGAGCTGTTTCATCGTATTTCGTCGCGGAGGACGAATCGCATCACACGGTCACCGGTTCGGCCGCCGATCATCAGAGCGCTCCGTGCTGGATCGCGGTCACCAACGACGGACTGTATGCCTATACCACCAACACCGGCAGCGGAACCGTTTCCAGCTACAGCGTAGGATATGCGGGAGCGTTGATGCTGATGAATCAAAGCGCTGCCAATATCGGCTCGAGCAGCGCTCCGGTCGATATGGCGATCAGCAATGATTCCCGCTCGCTGTATGTCCTGGGTCCGGGAACGGGAGTAGTCAAGGGGTACACCATCAACATCGACGGATCGCTGAGTCTCCAAACGACGATGAATGGCCTTCCCGCCAGCGCATCGGGATTGGCTGCTCGTTAGAAACGTGAAGTAAGCTAGGATGTCTCATCCGCCCAAGAGCAGTCTTGGGCGGATCTTTTGCTGCGCGGGAGTTGCGAGCGCTGGAGACCGGCAATGTCGGGATAGTGAGCCAATTAATTCGGAAGGTTCACACTCTTAGCCGTCCGCGGAAGCCACGAGCGGCGTAGTAGGATTCGGCGCCGTTGTGATAGACGAAGACGGAGTCGAACCGGCGGTCGCAGAAGAGGGCTCCGCCGAGTTTGCGGATATTCGCGGGCGTTTTCACCCAGCTTGAGGTTTTCGCGTCGAACTCTCCGAGTTGCTGCAGCTCTCGATATTGTTCTTGAGTTAGCAGTTCGATGCCCAATGAGGCCGCCATATCTGTCGCACAGCCTTTCGGTTTATTTTCCTTTCTCGAGTCGAGAGCTTCGCGGTCGTAGCAGAGACTGCGGCGTCCTTTCGGACTCTCTGCGGAGCAGTCGTAAAAAATGTGTTCGTCCGTTTTTTCGTCGTAGCCGACGACGTCCGGTTCGCCGCCGGTTCGTTCCATTTCGCTGACCGACCAGAGTTTGTCAGGAGTTGCTTCGAGCTTTGCCTGGATATTGATCCAGTCGAGGCGGGGATGGCGATTCATATTTTTCTCGAAGCGGGATTGCAGGAGTTTGAGCAGGGCGTCGCGTTGCTTGTTAGAAAGAGGCTTTGGCACAGTTTCACACTTTCGTGGCTGAATATGAAAGTTCGACGAAACCATTCTTGTAAGCGGTCGCGTCCTTTAAATTCCATTTTTTCTCGGGAAGGGAATTGCCAAACAGGCGGAGTCCTTCACCTAAAAGCACTGGCGCAATGGTCAGGCGGATTTCGTCTACCAGCCCGAGTTCGAGAAAACCTTTGCACAGCGTGGCTCCGCCGACGAGCCAGATATTTCTGTATCGCGGCGCAAGTTTTTCGTCTACCAGTGTCTTTAGGTCGCCCGAATAAAACTCGATAGTCTTCTTCGTGCTCTCAGGTGGCCATTTTCTGCTCGTGACTACTATGACCGGAGTATTGCCATAGGGCCAGCCGAGTTCGAGCGCGTGTTCATAGGTGCGGGAGCCCATGACATAACAGTCGATGGACTTCAGGAAGGCCGCGATTTCATCGTCCGAAATGGAAACTCCGGATTCGTAGACAGCGTTGCTTTCCATCCACGAGACAGTGTTGTCTCTGCTGGCGATGAATCCGTCGAGGCTGGAGACCATGTGCAGGGTTACAGTTCGCCGGTTGTTTTCGCTGATGGGCATGTCTCGTCAGATCTGCATCGCTGGAAAGAACACATCGCTCTAACTAGTCGTCGAGTCCCTTTCCATTGAAAATTTGCTGCACATATTTTTCGACGCGTGCTTCGCGGGTTTTGGATTGTTTCGGCTGAGAAAAGTAATAAAGATATCCGCGCTGTCGTCCGGGCGTAAGAGCGGCGAAAGCAGTTTTCAGTCCGGAGATTTCTTTGAGTTTCTTTTGAAACTCCGCGGGAATTTTATATTCAGAAGTTTTCTTGAGTTTCACCTTCAAGCCGGCTTTTTCAATGTCGATGGCCTCCTGAATGTAGCTTTTCAGGACCGGCTTCATTTTCACAATTTGCTGAAGATTGGTGAAGCGGATCTGGCGCCCCGCCTGCACATTTTCCGTTTGCTGGATAAGAATTCCCTTGGGATCGCGCATCAAGACGCCTTTGAAAAACAAGAGCGCGCAGTATTCTTTGAAGCCGTGGATCAGCACGATGTTTTTTCCCTCGAACGTGTAGCAGGGCTGATACCACTTCAACTCTTCCGTGAGCTGGCAATCGAGGGCGATGGTTCGCAGTGTCTCGAATTCTTCCTGCCACTTGCCAGCCTGCCGCAAAATGGCGTCCACTTTGGGATTTCTTTGATTCATGGAGATGCTCCGGGAACGAGCTTATATCCTAGGCCGGTTTCTTTGAAAGAAGCTGGCGAACAAGGTGGCCTTTCCACATCCAGAGCCCTGAGAGGATCATGACTGGAACGAAGACGAATCGAGTGCGGAACGCGTACTGCGGAAGTTTGTCGAACGGGCTGTAGATGTAGCCAAGGATGGGAATGCTGAAGATGATGTGAATGGAGCGGAAGATCCAGCGCGGGATGTTTCGGCTTGGGATGTTGGCGGTAGTAGTGGATGCGGCCATGATGCGTTCCTTTCGGATTTTCGATTCGGACTGCCCACCTCAAGCCAAAAATCAGGCTTGAAATGGGCCACCGGTTTCTCGTCTACAGCGCGACAGCCGAGGCGGCTGTCGCTACGTTAATTCGACGCCGAACTGCTTTGCGTACTCGGCGTGCAAACGCTGCCAGCCAGAGTGTTTCATAGCCGGAGGACCGGCAATGCGCCCAATGGGGTCACCGGCGAGATGGTGATCGAGCACGTCGAAGCAGATGTGCCATCCGGCGGCGCCCATGGCGATGTAGCGGTCGCCGATGTTGGTCCAGAGGGTCAGGCGCGTGCCAGTGCCGCGCGGTTCGAGCTCCCAGCGGATATCGAAGCCTCCCCAGTTGTACTCGAGTATTCGGGGAGCCTCGGCATGCTTCACGACCGTTTCGGTCACGCGAGGCGTCGGCAGGCCCGCCGTAGTGAGCTTCACGGAAACTCCGGCAGTGCCGAGGTTGCCGTCGGCATCGAAGGGAGCCCACTCGCGAAGGTGCGCCGGGTCGGTCAGCGCCTCCCAGACTATCTCCGGACGATGGCGCAGTTCGCGGACTAAGACGAGCGTCCGCTTGCCGCCAATGTCTTCCACGTGCGCGGTGTTGGCCGGACCCGGTGTGTAGCGCTCTCGATCGGTCATCTGCTTCTCGTCCTTCTTTTTTTCGGTGGTGGATCCATGCGGTTGAGGTAGCGTTCGAGAGTATTCACGTACGCGGACCAGAACCGCCGCAATTGAGCGAGCCAGCGGGCTGCCATGTTCTTGCCTGCATTACCAGCGCATCAGTTGCGTGAGCTGAATCAGATTACCGCAGGTGTCGTTCACCATAGCGATCTTCGAGGCCGTGACATCCTTGGGCGGCATGGTGAACTCAGCGCCGCGCGACTTCGCCCGCTCGTAATCCGCCTGCAAATCGTCGGTGAAGAACATGGCGGCGGGTTGATTTTGCTGGAACAGAGCCTGCTGATAGGTCTTCGCCGCCGGATTGTTGTTGAGGGCGAGCTGGAGTTCGGTGCCGTCCGGGTCGTCGGCGGAGGCCACCGTCAGCCAGCGATACGGGCCATTGCTGAAGTCGGACTTCTTCATGAAGCCGAGCACATCGGTGTAGAAGCGCAGCGCCTTTTCCTGGTCGTCAACGTAGAGAGTAGTCAGTTTGATTTTCATCGTATTTTCCTTTTTTGTGAAATTCGCGGTCGTGCTGCGGTGTTACTTTTTCTTCCTTTTCTTTGGAAGTGATCGATCCATGCGGTCGAGGTGGCGCTCGAGGGCATCAACGTGAGCGGACCAGAAGCGGCGGTATTCGTCGAGCCAGGAGGCAGCGTCTTTCAGGGGGCCTGCGTCGAGACGGCAGGGCCGCCACTGTGCTTCGCGGCTACGCGAGATCAGGCCGGCGCGCTCCAGAACTTTGAGGTGCTTGGAGACTGCGGGCATGGACATCTCGAAGGGCTTGGCGAGTTCGGTCACTGAGGTTTCGCCGAGAGCCAGCCGGGCCAGGATTGCGCGGCGGGTGGGGTCGGCGAGAGCAGCGAAGGTGGAAGTGAGTTGATCCTGCATCGTTAATAAACCATAAGGTTAAATAACCGATGAGTTAAATATAGATCAGGTCGGAATTCATGTCAAGAGGTTTTGAAAAAAGTTTTCAGGATTTTTTAGGAATCTGCCGGCTGGCGCTGTCCAGGCGCACATTCGTTTTAGAATTCGCTTCTCGGGTTACGTCACTTGAATGATCATCATCAAAGGCAGGCAATGGGGCGATTCCTTCACCACGTTCGTGCTATTTTCGAACTTCCGCGAAACTAATAATTATTCATACAAGCGGCCGGGAGAAATTTCATGGAATGCAAGGCGAAAGAAAAGCTGGAGCAACACCTTTCCGATATTCGCAAGATGGCGACCATTCAAGGTCTGAGTGGGGAACAGAGAGAAGCCGTTGCGCGCGCCGAGCGTTTTGCCATTCAACTCGTGAAGGAACACGATGCGACTGGACATGAAGGGAAGAGGTGCCCTTTCGCCACCATGCTCTGATCCCATGCTGACTTTGGATCAATGCACTCGTTCTCCGCCGGTCGGTGGCCTAAAGAAAGCGTTGTGCGCTTCCCTCTGTCGCATGTGCCGAAGGACGAGGATCCGTTCTTCAATGACCTCCTCGACCTCCCGCTTGCGCTCTTCCAGTGCGTCCAGGTCATTGCGCGACTCGACGAGTTCCCGGCAAAGATTGCTGATTGCAGCCTCAAAGCTCGCATTCCACATCCCGGCCTCCAGGAAGTAGCGGGAAATATTGGATGCTTGCCTTAGCAATGCCGGTTGACTGGAAAGTTCTCTCGAGAGGTCCGGCCCAGGACGGAGTTGGCAGTGGGGCTTTTCCGGGACTATCGATGTTGTCCCGCGTATGGAATGGAGCCGACATTCCTGCGCATGCTAAACGTCAGATTTATTCTTCCCGAACGCGAGGAGACGACATCGAAAACATGGTGGCCAGGGACGGAGTTGAACCGCCGACGCCAGCCTTTTCAGGGCTGCGCTCTACCACCTGAGCTACCTGGCCACTTTTTCATCCTCGCGGGTTGCGAGGACGCTTCGCTTCGGTCGGCCTTTGGCGGGACTATCGACCGAACCCAAGAGCAGAAAGCGTGTGGGACGTTCACGATTATAGCAATCAGTTCAGATTCGCTCAACGAGTGCGCGTGGGCGCTAAAGCGCCGGCGAGTTTTCGCGCGTTAGCGGCACGCATAAATGCATGCCCTGATACGAGTCACTGATTCGAGTCACTGGTGCGCGTCGCTGATGCGAATTGCTGACACGAATCGCACTTGACGTCCCGTCTCCTATCCCGCGAAGCTCTTCACGAATTCCACGAGGCTGCGCAGGGCGATTCCGGAGGGGCCTTTTGCGATCCACGGTTTCTGATCTTCCATCCACGCGGTGCCGGCGATGTCGAGATGGATCCATGGAGTGTCCTCGGCAAATTCCTTAAGGAACATTGCCGCGGTGATCGCGCCGCCCCAGCGTCCTCCGGTATTCATAATGTCGGCAATCGTGGAGCGTATCTGCTCTTTGTATTCGTCGTCGAGGGGCATGCGCCACATTTTTTCGCCCGCTGCGACGTTCGCTTTCTGGAAGCGGTTGTACATGTCGTCGTCGTTGGCGAAAACTCCGGCGTTCGAGTAGCCGAGAGCGACCACGACGGCTCCGGTGAGAGTCGCGGCGTCGACCAGATTTGTGCAGCCGAGTTGCTTCGCGTAATGGAGTCCGTCAGCGAGGACGAGGCGGCCTTCGGCGTCGGTGTTGATGACCTCGATCGATTTGCCGGACATCGCAATCTGCACGTCGCCGGGCTTTTGCGCCTTGCCCGACGGCATATTTTCGGTTGCGCAGACGATGCCGATGACTTTTACTATTGGCTTGAGCAGCGCGATGGCGCGCATGGCTCCGATCATCGTTGCGCCGCCGGCCATGTCGTATTTCATTTTTTCCATACCGTCGGCGGGTTTGATGGAGATTCCACCGGTATCGAAAGTGATTCCCTTTCCGACGAGGCCGAGCACCGGCTTTTCCGGAGCTTCGGCCGGCTCGTACTTCATTACGATCAGGGCAGGTGGCTCGTCGGAGCCCTGGGCGACGCTCCAGAATGCGCCCATCTTCATCTCTTTGATTTTGTCGGGACCGAACACCTCGCATTTCAATCCAACCTCGGCGCACATTTTCTTTGCGCGGTCGGCGAGGATGGTGGGCGTCATGCGATTCGAAGGCTCGTTGACGAGATCGCGGGTGAAGTTCTGCGATTCGCCGATGATGTGCGCTTCGTGCGTGGCTTTCTCGAGGGTACTCTTGTCGCCGCTGGCGACAACTGTGACTGCATCGATCTTCTGATCTTTGCGGTCGCTGCGGTAGTAGTCCGGATCGAAGTTGCCGACGTGCGCGCCTTCGACGATGGCGCGGACGGCTTCTTCGGCGGGAATGCCGGTCGGAGCGACGAACGCGAAGCTGCGAATTCCGCGGGACTTGAGAGTTCTAGCGGCCGCTCCGGCCAGACGGCGCAGATCGTAGCTCGCGAATTTCTTCGCGCCTCCGCCGGAAATGAGCAGCAGACGTTTCGCCTTGAGCCCGGCAGGTTTGTGGAGCAGATTCGTCTCAAACGGCTTTCCGCTGAGTTCGCCGCTGGCGAGCAAGTCGGCGACGGCAGAGTTCACCGCCTTGTCGGCGGATGCAACCTTTAATTCAGGCTTCTTGTCCTTGTCGGAGGAACTCGCATTCGAGTGGTCGAGGACCACGGCAACAAGGGATTCGGTTTCAACGTCGGCGGGAGTAGAGAGAGAAATGTTCGTCTTCATCATAGGATTGGAGTGACCTTCCAGTATCGTCGGCAGGACGGGAAAAGCGCAAGCGGCCAGAGCAAAGATCGGCCAGAGATCGGAGTAAGGTCGTACTCGAAACTTAGCCTGCCAGCGCGCTCGGGAACCGCGTCTCGAAATCAAGCAGGCCGACCCATTCCGGAGTCACAGTGATCCGCACCATCGATGAAACCATTGTGCGCAATTGAGTGAGCCATCCTTTTGCCGTTTCAGGATCGAAATAGCGCGCGGCGCACATTTCATATTCCGGCACGATTCCGTTGACGTTTTCCAGCTTGCTCGTGCCGCGAATCAGCAGGACTTTATGCGGGAATACGTTTCCGTCGATGGTCAATGCGACTTTCGGGTTCTTCGCCAGAGCCTTCAGCTTGGGAGCTTTCGGAGGGCTAGCCATTACGATGTTGCGGCCGTTCCAATGAAACCATATGGGGACCACGCGCGGCGAGCCGTCCATCCATACGTAGGCGAGGCGTGCCGGAATCTTCGACGTGAGAAGCTCTTGTGACGCCGGATGCTGCAGAAGACTAAGATCTCCTTGTTTCACCGGAAGCATAGTTCCTCCTCCGCATTTCGAGAGCTAAGGCCTGAATATTTTCCGGATGCGATTGTACTCGCCCGGCACTGCGCCCGAGTAGACTCTACTTCTTTGGGTGGGAAACGCTGTATGGGGAAGCGGCAACAAGAAACCTTCCTTCATCGTTGTCGACGCGGTCCAGATCAAAGGAATAATTGTCTTCGCCCGGAAAAACGCGAGCGCGGAAGTAATACACCTTTCCTGCTTCCGCAGTGAGACTTGCCATAGCAAAGGCCTGGGAGCGAATCGACAGCCGCGACTGCCAGTTCATGCACAAGTGATGTTCGCCGGGAGTGACGGAGAAAAAGAGGTAGGAATTTCCGCGGTCGGCGCCAATCCAGGAGCCGTCGGCTCCAATTTTTACGATGGCCGAATCCACATCGCTCACGATGTTGTGGCCGTGAGCGCAATCCTTACACTGGCCAAGATCCTCGATGACGAATACCGATGCTTTATCCGGATCGGGTTGCGGAACAGGATGCTGCGTTGCATCGGCCGTAGCCGAGAAACTTATTTTGGCAGGTCCGCAGGCCCCTTCAGCGGACATTAACGAAACGTTGTCTTGAGCAACAGCCGATGCGGCAAGAAGAGCTAGCACGAGAACGATTCTCATATGGTGCTCCGGCCAGTAAGGATCGGATCATTGCATAGTAGGCCGCAAAAACGCGAGGGGCGTCAAGCACTTGGTTACGTGTAATTACCAGTCCGAGCGAAGACAAAATTCACGGAACCATTTGTTTTGTTTTGCCGTATTCCGAGAAAAGACGCGGAATCCGCGCGGATGACGGTTTTTCGCCGTGTGGAGTATGATTCCACGGCATAGAGTTCGTCAGGTGAAAAAATTCATGTCGATTCGATGGAAGTGGATCATTCCTGTCCTGTTGCTGATGTTGTTGCTGGCGGCTTTCGTCACCCGAAAGACTGCGGCTGCGGCTCCGCCGGCTGCAACTGAAACGAAAGCGGCTGCCGTAACCGGGCAGGGAAGCGATCTTTCGATTCCCAACACGACGATTGCGATCAATTCGACCACGGCGATGTCGCAGCGCGTCGTCCACTACGAGATCGACGCGAAGTACGACGCCGCGAAGCATTCGGTGAATGCGAACGAAGTGCTCACGTATCACAATCTGACCGGACAAGCACTCGATCATTTTCCGTTTCATCTTTATCAGAATGCGTTTCAGCCGCAGTCGACCTTCGTGCGCGAATCGAAGCTCGAGGGCAGCCGCGATACGAGCTATAAAACGTGGGAGAGCAAGGAATACGGCTCTGAGGACATCAAGAGCATCGAGGTGGTAGGCCAGGGCGATCTGACGAAAAATCTGCAATACATCGCCCCCGATGACGGTAACAAGGATGACAAGACGGTCGTCGACCTGCATCTTGCGAAACCTATTCCAGCGGGCGCGTTCGTGCAGTTCAAGATCGCATTCCAGACGAACTTTCCTGAGACGCAGGCTCGCTCCGGATGGAAGCGCGATTTCCTTCTCGGCGGGCAATGGTTTCCGAAGGTTGGAGTCTGGTGGCACGGCGCCTGGAACTGCCATCAATATCACGCCACTACCGAGTTCTTTGCGGATTTCGGCGTCTATGACGTGAAGCTGACCGTTCCACAATATGAAGTGATCGGAGCCAGCGGCGTGGAAGTCAGCAGCGTGAATAATCCCGATGGCACGAAGACGGTCACATATCACGGTGACGACATTCATGACTTCGCCTGGACCGTCAGCCCGCGCTACAAGGTGAGGGAAGCAACGTATCAGGCGCAGATGGGACCGGTGAAGCTTCGATTCCTGATGCAGCCTGCGCATTGGGACCAAGCCGAGCGCCACGAAAAAATCACGCGTGAAACGCTCGACCACTTCGAGAAATGGTATGGGCCGTATCCTTATAAGACGCTGACAGTGGTTGATCCCGAGCCAGATTCGGCGGCGGGCGGGATGGAATATCCGACCTTTATCACCGGCGACACGAGTTGGTTCATGCCGCAAGGGCTGCATCTGCCCGAACTCGTGGTCGAGCACGAATTCGGACACCAGTACTGGTACGGCATGGTCGCCACCAACGAATTCGAAGACGCCTGGATGGACGAGGGTATCAACAGCTATACCGAAGTGAAGGTGCTGGACTCGATTCTCGGCAAGAACACGTCAGTCCTGAACCTTGGCGGCGCGACTATGGGCGAGCGCGAGGAGCAGCGCGACAGCTATCTCAGCGTGGCTGAAATGGATCCGATGGCCGAGAACGCTTACAACTATTACAGCTTTAACTCGTACGGAGGCGTGACCTACGGCAAGACCGCCAGCGTGCTGCTCACACTCGAAGGCATCATCGGTCAGGACACGATGGACAAGGCGATGCACGCGTACTTCATGAAATATCGGTTCACGCATCCCACCAAAGAAGATTTCCTGAAGACGATCGAGGAGACCGCGGGGAAAGATCTGCACTGGTACTTCAACCAGGCGGTGTATGGATCGCAGGTCATGGATTACGAAGTGTCCCAAGCCGAATCTTTCCCGGCGAACTGGTACGAAGACAAGAAGGACAAGAAAGAGGAGAAGAAGGACAAAGGTAAGGACGACACTGTTTATCAAACATACGTGGCGTTGCACCGCAAGGGCGCTTTTACCATGCCGGTCGAGGTCGAGATCAAATTCTCGAACGGCGAAAAAGTCCGTGAACACTGGGATGGCCAGAGCCGCTGGATTCGCTACAGCTATCAGAAGAAGGCGAAGGTCGTTTCGGCGGAACTCGATCCCGAGCACACGGTTCAAATCGATCGCGACAATTTCAATAACAGCTACGTGGTCGAGCCGAATACCAAGCCGACGTACAAGCTGAACAACTACTGGATGTTCCTCACGCAATGGTGCGGCCAGGCCTTGTCGTGGTGGGCGATTTAGCGCGGCTCATAAATGAAGATCAGAATTGCAGAAGGGCAGAAATCGAAATGACTGAAAAGAAAAACTTGCTGAGCAACGGGCTCGGCATGGTGACACACAATAAGCGGTATATCGTCTGGTTCTGGCTGCTCAGCATTGCGCTTGCTGCAATCGGCACGGTGGGCCTGCGCGAGAGCGCACACACGATTCTCGATCACAGCCTCTACGCGCAGAAGCTCACGCACGGGTTCGATCTGAGCGTGTATATCGAGATGCTGATTCGTCCGGAATTTGGCCCGATGACTACGACGACGCTTCCGGCCGTGTATTCCGCAGTCGTATTTTTTCTCGCGATGGCGCTATTTCTGCCGGGCATCATCGCAGGATATGCCTCGACGTATCGTTTGCCGCGCGAAGACTTCTTCCGTGCGTGCGGACGCAATTTGTGGCGCTTCATTCGAATCCTGATCATCACGGGAATCATCATGGGAATCGTCGCCGGAATCCTGTTTGGCATCAACGGCGCGATCGTCAAGAAAGCCGGGGAGAGCACGAACGAAGTCCTGCCCTTCGAGCTGCGAATGATCGGGCTCGGCGTGATCTTCCTGATTATGACCACGCTGCGGATATGGTTCGATCTTGCCGAGACCGACACGGTGTTGAACGACCAGCGCGCTGTGCGCAAATCGATTGCCGCCGGATTTCGCCACACCTTCCGCGGCCTCGGACGATTGCTGGGAAGCTACATTGTGGCGGCGATTGCGGCGGTGATTCTGCTTTGGGCAGGCCTGTGGATCTGGAGCCACGCTGTATCGCCGGAGAGCGTTCTCGGAGCGTTTGCTGTCAGCCAACTTACGCTGCTGCTGTTGCTGATCCCGCGGTTCTGGCAGCGCAGCGTCGCGGTGTCGTATTGGAAGCAGTACATGGTTATACCGGTAGTTCCGGTACAGCCGATGGCGCAGGTCGCGGCGACTCCGGTGACTTCCGAGCCGCCCGTCAGTCCGACGCCGACTCCGGCTCCAACGGCGTAGGGAAATCGGAAGAATCTACAGCAGCACCACTGTGATCCCGGCATTTCCGCGCCCCAGGTCACGGTCCTCTTTTAGTTCAGCGTGCTGCTGAAGCAGCCGCCAGGTCATGTCATCGGTTTTTGACCAGCTCTCACCAAAAACGCACCCGCGAATTTCTCCGCTCTGCGCTAGTTCGTGGAGCTTCTTCTGAACGGCGATCCTGATGTCCCCTCCGGCTCCGGTTGATCCGTATCCATGAATCACCTTGAAGCAGGAATGCTTCTGCGCCCGAGCGTGGGCGATCGCGCGGTCCAGGCGCTGCAAGGCCTCGTGCACCGAAGGCCGATCCTCTTTCAAATTGATAGTCTTAATGATGTCTGCGCTTAGCTGCGGCTCCTGCCACGCGCGACAGCTTCCCGCGCTTCCTTATCTGCCGTGCGTCGCCGCTCCGTCTCCCGCTTGTCCCATAGCTGCTTGCCTTTGGCCAAGGCAAGTTCAATTTTTACTTTACCGTTCTTGAAGTACATGCGGGTGGGAATCAGCGTCAGACCTTTTTGCTGGGTCTTGCCGATCAGTTTGCGGATCTCTTCCCGGTGCATCAGCAGCTTGCGGGTCCGCAGGGCGGCGTGGTTCGAATAGCTTCCGTGCTGATAAGGGCCGATGTGGCAGTTCAGCAGCCAGAGTTCGCCATCTTTAATTAAGCCGTAGGAGTCCTTGAGGTTAGCACTGCCACCCCGGATCGATTTGACCTCGGTCCCGGTCAGGGCGACCCCGGCCTCAAATTTTTCCAGCAAGAAATAGTTATGTGAAGCGATCCTATTAACGGCAGCATCCCTTTGCCCGCTCGCGGTGGGATCGCGACGCGGGGATTTCTCCGGGTTCGGTTTGGTCTGGTGCGTGGATTGGCGAGCCATGGAGGTACGGAGTAGTTATCTTAGCGCATGGAATCGGCTTCCGGCGCTCGGATCCGGAAGTTCCGGCAAAGCATGAACCTGAGAAGTTCCGGAATCGCGAAATGAAGGCCGAAAACCTGGCTCGTTTCCCTTGGTCCTACGACCAAAGAGTGTAACTCCCGCAGACGCAGTGAGATCGGGAGCCGGAAATCGCGATGCTATAATCGCGATACCGCGAAGTTATTTGTGTAAAGAGCAGATTTCCCGCGAACGTGCGTCCACGGGACGGCGAACGCGTGGGAAAACTGCTTGCCCGGCGAAAATCTTTTTCAAGTGGACCATCTCGTGAGGATTATCGAATGAGACGCCTAATGCGCCCGGCGCTGTTCTTGTCGCTGGTCGCGGTTCTAACTCTCCCCGCCCTCGCCGATAAAGCGAAAGATCTTTACGTCAAAGGTCAGGATGCCGAGGCCCGGCAACAGTATCAGGTCGCTTACGACCTCTACAAGCAGGCTTACGACCTGCACCCCAAGGATCTGCGCTATCGCGCGGCATTCGAGCGGTTGCGCTTCCAGGCAGCCGCGGAACTCGTTCATGAGGGACAGAAGCTGCGCGCCGACGGCAAGCTCGATGAAGCTGTGGCCAATTTCCAGAAGGCATTAGCCATTGATCCGTCGTTGTTCATCGCCCAGCAGGAATTGACTCGCACGCTGAAGATGATCAACGACCAGAAGAATCCGCAGCCGCAGGCGGCCGGACCACCCAACGGCCTGGAGAAGCGGATTCAGGAGGCTGCCGGACCGACCGAACTCGCGCCCATCTCGAATGTTCCGATTACGGTGAAAATGCTTTCCACCAAGTCGGACGTTGTCTACCGCACGATCGGACAACTGGCCGGAGTGAACGTGCTTTTCGACCCCGATTACACGCCGCGCGTCATCAGTGTTGATTTGAACGGCGTCACGCTGCAGCAGGCGCTGGAGATTACCGCTCTCGAGTCGAAGACTTTTTGGCGCCCCGTCACGTCCAATACGATTTTTGTCGCTACCGACAATCCCGCGAAGCGCAAAGAGCTGGAACAAAGCGTCCTCAAAACTTTTTATCTTTCGAATCTTTCCCAGCCCACCGAACTTCAGGATGTCGTGAATGCGATTCGCGCCGTGCTCGATGTGCAGCGCGTGCAGCAGTTGCTCTCGCAGAATGCCCTGGTCGTGCGCGGGACGCCGGATCAGATTGCGCTCGCCGAAAAATTAGTGGACGATCTCGACAAGCCGCGTCCGGAAGTGCTCGTTGACATCGCCGTCATGCAGGTCAGCCGAGACCGTGCGAAGACTCTCGGCTTCAACCCGCCGACCAGCGCCACGGTTACGCTTCAGAGCAATATCAACCCGACGAACACGACGACTGGAACGGGCACGACCGGGTCGACCGGCTCGAGCGGCGCTAATGGGATCAACCTCAATACGCTGGGCAATCTCAACGCCACCGACTTCCAGGTCACGATTCCTTCCGCCAATCTGTCGTTCCTGATGAACAACAGCGACACCAAGCTGATTCAGAATCCGCAGATTCGCGCCCTCGATGGACAGAAGGCTTCGCTCAAGATCGGCGACCGCGTGCCGGTTGCCACCGGATCGTTCCAGCCCGGCATCGGCGGCGTCGGGATCAACCCGCTGGTCAACACGCAGTTCCAATATCTCGACGTCGGTGTCAATATCGACATCACGCCGCGCGTTCATGCCAACGGGGAAGTCACGCTGAAGATTTCGATGGATGTTTCAGCCGTCACCGGCCAGCAGAACATTGGCGGCATCAGCCAGCCGATCATCGGACAGCGCAAGATCGAGCACGAGATCCGCCTGAAGGACGGCGAAGCCAACCTCCTTGGCGGCATCATGGAAGATCACCAGACGCAATCTCTTGCCGGCATTCCGGGACTCGCCCAGATTCCAATCCTGAAATACCTGTTCGGACAGACGAACACAGATCATTCGGAAAACGAGATCGTGTTCGCGATCGTTCCGCACATCATTCGCAGCCCCGACGTGAATGCGGAGAATCAGCGCGCGATCGATATCGGCACCGCGCAAACGATCGAATTGCATCCCTCGGAAAAACCGCAGGCGGCTCCGGCGGCCGCTGCTCCTGCGGGCCATGGAGGGCAGGGCGAGGCGACTCCGGCCCAGCCGAATCAGCCCAACGCCAAACCGGCATCGACCGCTCCTACGGGGCAGAACGCCACTCCGGGAGGCAATCCTAGTTTCCTGTTCGATCCGCCAACCATTCAGGCGGTCAAAGGCAACACATTTGCGGTAAACCTGCTGATCTCAGGCGCGCAAAATGTGTACTCGGTGCCGGTTCAGCTGAATTACAACCCGAACCTGCTGCAACTGGTGAATGTTTCCAATGGCGGATTCCTATCGCAGGATGGCCAGGCAGTAGCGGTCGTTCATCGCGAAGACGAAACGGTTGGTCAGTCTCAGATTACTGCAACGCGTCCGCCGGGGGCCGGTGGAGTCTCTGGGCAGGGAGCCGTCGTCACGCTGACCTTCCTGGCCAAGGCAAGCGGGCAAACTCCCCTAACGATTACTCGCGGAGGAGCCCGCGACCCGGGCCTGCAGGCAATCACAGTCAATGGAGCGCAAGCAGCAGTAACGATCCAGTAGTGTGACCAACGGGCGTGCGCGACAGTTCTCTGGCAAACGGCCGAAGCGCATCCAACAATAGGGGAGGATTGTCAGCTAAGAGCTAAAGGCCAAGAGCTAACGACCAGTATGAGACGTCGGCGATTTCAACTCGGGTCCGCAAAGAAATCCACGCAGGGATTCACCCTGCTCGAGTTGATCGTCGCGGCAGCCATCCTTTCCATTCTGACCATGATGGCGCTCCCGCTGGCGCGCGTCACGATCCAGCGCGAGAGGGAAAAAGAATTACGCCACGATCTGTGGGAGATGCGCGACGCCATCGATCGCTACAAGGAAGCCGCCGACCGCCAGATGTTTCAGACCAAGGTCGACAGCCAGGGATATCCCCCCGACCTCGAAACGCTCGTCAAGGGAGTCGAGGCACAAGGTGGCAAGAAGATCCGCTTTCTGCGTTCTATTCCAGAGGATCCGATGACCAAGAGCAAGGAGTGGGGACTCCGCTCGATGCAGGACGATCCCGATTCCGATTCCTGGGGCGGCCAGAATGTGTTCGACGTCTACACCAAATCGGAAGGCACCGGGCTCGACGGCACGAAATATAAGGATTGGTAAATGGAAGTGAGCGCCACAAATTCGGGACGGGGCGAGGAAACTCCCGGCAGCATCGCGCGAGTTTCCCCCGGTGTGTCTCCGCGCCGGACCGCGTGGCAGCGCATTCGCGGATTCACCCTGCTCGAACTGATGATCGTCATCAGCATCATCATGATCCTGATGGCGGTCGCGGTGCCGATGTACAACCGCTCGATCGTGCAGGCCCGCGAGTCCGTGCTGCGATCGAACCTTGCGACACTCCGCAACGTCATCTCGCAATACACGCTTGATAAGCAGAAGGCTCCGCAGTCACTGGACGATCTCGTGACTGCCGGATATCTTCGCCAGATTCCGATCGACCCGATGACGCGCGAACCCAACTGGGAAGTCGTGCAGGAAGACGTGATGATGGCCGTTGATCAGCAAGACCCGGGCATCACCGACGTCCACTCTGCGTCCACGAACACAGCCAGCGATGGGACTGCGTACAACACCTGGTGAGGGTGGCGACAGCCGACTCTGCGTCGGGGCGTTACCAGCTTGGATTACTTTCGCTGCGCAGACTGTGAAGCGGCATCTGCCGGACGGACAAAATCAAATCCAGCTCGATTCGCACGAATGCGTTCTGAGAAATCTGCAACGTCCCCAAGCCTGTTTGCGACTGGATTGATGTACGCCTGCTCTTTAAGCTCAGAAAAAGGCAGATTCCCGGCGAAATTCCCGCCACGATACAGCATCTGCGGGGCGAAGCCGTTCACAAGAATCCACCACGAGTACCGCGAGCTCCCCGGCGGCATGTGGCCTGTTGCCGCCATGTTGGCGAAAATGCCAGTCGTGCAGTTATTCGTGATTGCATTGAACCATCGTGCTTCGTTCCGAAGACTGTTCGCCTGCCGCAAATACTGAAGAAAGAGATCGCGTGCCCATTGTGGGCTGGCATTCATGTGGAACAGATAAACCTTCTCGCCAGAGCGGTAGTTGGTGCGCAGGCGAATGAGGTCGTCCTCGCTGGCCAGCACATAAATAACGGTGAATTGACGAAAGAAGGAGCGAATCGGAGAGTAGCCCTGTCCGACCTGATATCGCGCTTCGATCGATGCCGCCACGTAGTCACTGTCGGCGAACTGGAAACTGAGCATGGGGTGCGCAATCCAGGGCGAACTCCAGTAGTCCACGAAGAAGTCAACGCCCCGGATTTGCGAGAGTTGCACGTCTTTCGTGAGCCACTCGCAGGTGAACTCCGTTTCCTGACGGTAGTAGCAGTGGCGAAAATTGTGGATTCTCACGTGGTCCCCTGCAACTTCAGCCCACGGTGTCTGAGAAAGATTCGACTGCCAGTCGCGATCGTTGGAAGGCTTTAGCGACAGCCAGCAGACCAGCACGATCAAAAAGCCGATGAAGCAGGCGCCCATTCTGAGGACTCGTCTCTTCACCAGCGCAAGAAAAATCGTGAGCACAACGAGATAGATTGCCGGAGGCAGCCATTCCCGGCCCGCTCCTGAAAAATCAAAATACAGTGCGGCCGTAGCCCAGGCGCTAACACCAGCTGCAATCAGCCAAATTGCCACGATACCGGACAGCCGTAGAGCGCGCATAACTGCTGTTTGCTGCAAATAAGGATGCAATACGTTTCCTCTTGTGCCTGAAAACGGCATATTCTACATCCCATTTGTCTCTGATACGGATCGTTGCTGTGGCGCCACCGTGACCTCAAGCTTCATCAATTTGCGAAGCTCAACGAAGAGCGCTAAATTGCGACGTAGTCTCAATGAGCGTAATCAAAACAACGAGGATCCCACTGGAGATCGTCATGGCCACGCTGGAAGTAGCTTTCCTGCAGAACCAATTAGAAGAGCGCAAGCGCCGCCTGGAGACTGCAATCGCTCTCGCGCCGCAGAAGACAGGACTGGCAGGTCTACTGCGCGAAGTCGATTCGGCGCTGGAGAGAATGGACAAAGGCAGCTACGGATTGTGCCAGGAGTGTCACGAAACGATAGAACAGAACCGGCTGCTGGCCGATCCGCTGGTCTGTTATTGCCTTGACCACCTGACCGCGTCGGAGCGGGCCGCTCTGCAACGCGATCTCGATCTGGCCGCCGAACTGCAGCGCAATCTGTTGCCACAAGCGAACCTGCGTGCCGGTTGCTGGGAGACCAGCTATCACTACGCGCCGGTCGGCGCAGTCAGCGGCGATTACTGTGACTTGATTCCCTCCGATGGGCACCTTTTCTTTGTGCTCGGCGATGTTTCCGGCAAAGGCGTCGCAGCCTCGATGCTGATGGCGCAGCTCCACGCGTTATTCCGCAGCCTGAGTGGCATGAACCTGCCGCTCGGTCAGATGGTCACCCAGGCGAATCGTATTTTCTGTGAGAGCGCGCTGGCGGGGCAGTACGCCACTCTCGTCTGCGGACAAGCCAAACCCGACGGAGAGGTCGAAATCCATAATGCCGGTCATCTGCCTGCGATCGTTGTCGGGCGAGGAGGCGTTCTGCGCATCGAATCCACTGGCTTGCCGCTCGGGATGTTTCACGAAGTCGATTTCTCGGCCACGCGGCTGCACCTGGAAGCCGGGGATACGATGTTCCTCTACACAGACGGACTTTCAGAGGCCCGCCGCGGGGACGATGAATATGGCGTGGAGCGCGTCACGCATCTGTTACGTCAGCAAGCTGCACGACGTCCGGGAGAGGTGATCACGAGTTGCCTTAATGACCTGCGCGGCTTCGTCGACGGCCCTGCGCTTGACGATCTGACACTGCTGGCAATTCAGCGGACGGCCTAAGTGTCGATTTCTAATGCTTACGGGGCAGGTATTGCGGATTGGACCTCGATCTGAGCCAGCTGATCACGCAGACGTGCAGCCTCAGCGCGATAGTTTGCAGCTTCCATGCGAGGCTTTACGGCGATGACGATACCGATGCCGTTGATCATCTTGACCACTGCGCCAGTCTTGCCCTTGCCAGTATGTTCGAGCTGGTCGACGGTGTCGTCCTCGTACAGTGCGCCGGCTTCGGCTCTGTCAATCCGGCGGTGAAGATCCTGAATGGCCGCCCAGCGTTGAGCCGCTGCAATAGCGGCATCGTTGACCGGAGCGGTTGCGTTCTGCCACTCCCCGCCATCGTCTTCCAGATCGTCAGTTAGGCTTTGCAGATTGTTGGATCCCTGCACACTGCCTTGATCTGCCGACAAACCATACCAGGTCAGAGCGCGTGCATTGTCGATCGGAACGCCCTGTCCGAATTGATACATCCAGCCTAGCTGGTTTTCTGCGTCACGATTGCCTTGTGCGGCGGCTTTTTCAAACCAGGACCTCGCCTGCGCATAATCGGTCTTCGCTCCGGTGCCGTGCTGAAGGATAAAGCCGATATTTTCCTGCGCCTGGGCACTGCCGTTTCCCGCGGCTTTGTAAAACCAGGAGAGTGCTTCGTCATAACTCTGGGGCTCGCCCCACCCTTCTTCGGCCATATAGCCCAACTGATTTTCCGCGTCGGAATCACCTTGGCTGGCCGCCCGGCCATACCAAACCAGTGCCTGGGCATAATCGCGCTTCACCCCAAGTCCACACTGGTAGAAATAGCCGATTTCGTGTTCGGCGGCGGCGAGATTCTGATCGGCTGCCTTGCGATACCAAGTTAGCGCCTGCTTGTAGTCCCGATGGACGCCGTGGCCTGCCTGAAATAAAGCTGCCAGATTGTACTGCGCCTGCGCGAAACCCTGATTCGCAGCCAGACGGTAGTACGCTGCTGCACGCTTGTAATCCTGGGGTACGCCGATATTGTTTTCGTACAGGCTGCCGAGCTGACTCTGCGCCGGAGCGAATCCCTGGGCCGCTGATTTGCGATACCAGTCCAGCATCTCCGCGTAATTCAAGGTCGTATAGCGTGAATGAAGATACTCACTCGCGAGGGCGAATTGTGCCTGCGCATCGCCGGCAGCGGCGCTTTGGCGAACATCGGAGTTTGACGTTTGCGCAAACAGGTATGGCAGGAGCAGGCAGAATAAAACCATCCTGAGCCAGGAAAGCTGCACTCGCCAAAGAGCCGCGACCTTCGCCCAAATAGTCATAACTGCCTTCACTCCTTGTTTCTCGAAGGCAATTCTCGACCGCCAGGTATGATCCCGAAAGGTGACGGAGGTAATGCAAACGCTCGTGTCGACCATCAGAAATGGCCGCACGTCGATTTTCCGCGCTAGTTGAGTGGTACATTTTCAGGATGCGATTCAATCGATCTGTCCCACCCTGCGTCGTCATTCCAGTGCTCATCTATCCCGATCCGGCAGCCGCTGCGGAGTGGCTGTCAACGGCCTTTGGTTTTACCGTCCGTCTACGCATCGCCAATCACCGCATCCAGATGAAGGCCGGCGACGGATGCGTCACCATCGCCGAAGGAAATGTCTCGCCCGAAAATTCTCATATCACGCAGGTTCGTATTGAGGACGCTAAGGGCCACTGCGAGCGCGCGCGGCAGAACGGAGCCATTATTCTGACGGAACCGAAAGATCAGCCCTATGGCGAGCGCCAGTATAATGCTCAGGATTTTTACGGTCACAGATGGGATTTCACCGAGACCATCGCCGACGTCGCTCCGGAAGAATGGAGTGGTGGTGCATTTCATCTCGAATGAGAGGAGAATCGATGAAACTCGCACGAGTCATCGCCATAGCAATTGCGCTCGCGTCGGCGTGCGCATGCTCAAACAACAAGCCTGCGCCAGAGCAGGGCGGTCCCTCGACAAATGTACAGGCGGCCTCCGTAGCCAGAATCGCCGATCCCTGCAAGCTGCTTACGCAGGCGGAAGCGTCGGAAGTCCTCGGCGCCAATCTTGATCCTGGCGTGTTGAAACGTTTCGGGGTCATCACTCGCTGTACGTTCTACAACAAGCATGTAAGCGGCCAGGAATTATTCCTCGATGTGCACAATGAGACTGCGCCGGAAACGGACTCTGCGCTTTTTGACGGCTACACGCATATGCCCGGCATAAAGCCGGTCTCCGGAATTGGAGATCAGGCGCTCTGGTCGCACGACGAACTGTCCACCAGGCTCGCCATTCTTAAGGGAGGGCGTATGGTGGAAGTGGGCCTGCCACGAACGATATCGGCAATGACCCCGGCCATCGAGAAGGCAGCGAAACTGATTGCCAGCAGGATGTAAGGGTGGGGTGCGGCCTGGCAACTCGACACCCCGTCGGGCCGCCCGCAGCACCGGCCTGGGCGAGCGCACAACCTCCCGCTGGTGGTCGGCGGCGAATGCTCTTAGAATTTCCCCGCGATCGGTAAACGGCCGCCGCAGAAACGATCGCGCTATCAAATTCAAATAGTCGTCAATAGCGCCACCCAGTACCGTTGCCGCCAGGGCCGCGGACCCGCTGCGCCGAACACTTTGTTCCGCCACATCGGCCAGATAAGGCAAGATTCCCGCCAGTGCCGTCTTGGTTTCATCTTCATGGAAGTAATACGTGATGGGAAACTGGGACAGTTCATTGCGGCAGGTGATGAGCTGCGACGCCAGGCCTTCGAGAATGTAGGAGAGATCGGAGTCGCTCAGCTGGTCCAGTCGCCGAATGCCTGTGACCTCGGAGAAGTGGATCAGCGTGGCTTCATGCGCGAGCGACTTGCGGTGCTCGAATACAGGATAGATCGACAGCAGCCACGACACGGCCGCGGTCAAAAGAGCGAAGCCAATGACCGCTTCGATCCCCATCAGCCATTGGAGGCCGAGGTTTTTCGAATATGCGCCTGTCGAGAGAGTGATCAGGCTTCCGATGGAAACATCCAGTGCGCCGGGCCATGAACCGTAGCTGTTGGTGTCGAGCCCCTGCACGAACACAAAGGCCTGAGGGAGTCGCGGCAGGAGTATTAGCGAGAAGCCAATAATTACACACCCGGCCCAGAACAGCATGATGGTGACGAATGCAACCGGGCCTGCAAAACTTAACGATTTCGGCCGAATCCGCTGAAGAAGCCGCCATATGCGCCGCGCGATCCAGTCGCTGACGTTGCCGTGCTTAGCCGGATGAAACAGGGTGTGAAACACATCCTGCAACCCAATAAAAACGACGACAATACCGAGAATCGTGAGGAAGACTGCCATGGAACCGACTTGCCCAGCGTTTGGATGCAAATCGGGATGTTGGCGCGAGAATGGAGTTGCTTTCCGCGATGAGACCTGCAGACCCGACTCCTGTTGCAGGGATGCACGAAAACAGGGAGCCCCGTCTGTCGAGCCCTTCCTCCGAAATTCACCCTGCTAATGCATTCTGATTATTGCCGCCGAACCGCACTCCTTAATACAGTTTCGGACACTCGTCGAGCGGTTGGTTGTGGGGCCCTCTGGAACAATGTGCGTAACCGCCCGAGAATCTTCTGTGGGGTCAGTCATGCGAACACTGTGGTTCTTGCTGTGTGCATTGGGGCTCTCAACGGCGGCATTCGGCCAAAGCAACTACGCAGCGGTTTCCGGAACGGTCAAAGACGCGCAAGCTTTGCCCGTCGCTCACGCCACCCTGCAATTCAAATCGCTCACGACAGGAGCAACGCGCAGTGTCAGCACCAACGACAGCGGAGTATTCTCCGCCCCCGCGCTTCTGCCCGACGACTATGAGGTCACTACAAGCGCCCAGGGATTTGCGCCGATCATGCAGACCCTCCATCTCGAAGTCGGACAGAAGGCGGCTCTCGACGTCGCTATGAAAATCGGCGTCGTGAAAGAAGGCGTCAACGTAAACGCCTCTAACGACATTCTTCACACCACCGATGCCAGTGTCGGCGAAGTCGTCGAGCCCAAGTCGATCCAGGAACTTCCTCTCAACGGACGCATGCTGATCGACCTCGTCCTCACTGTTCCTGGCGCCCACGTTGGTTTCGGTGCTCAAAGCGGCGCGACCAATCCGCTCTACTGGCGTCCCGGACAGCGTTCCGCCGTAGTTATCGGCGGTGCTCGCGACAATGCGAACTATTTCCTGCTCGACGGCGCTACGAATACCGATCCGACTTTCAACACCCAGAATGTCAGCCCGTCTCCCGATGCGGTGATGGAGTTTCAGGTGGTGACCAGCAGTTACACGGCTGACATGGGCGGCGCAGGTGGCGGACAGATCAATATCGTCACCCGGTCTGGCACGAGCCAGTATCACGGCACCGTTTATGAATTCCTCCGCAATGGCGCGATGGATGCCAGCCCCTTCGCCGCCATGGGTAACAATCACCTGGTTCAGAACAATTTCGGGGCGTCCTTCGGCGGTCCGCTCCTCGGCAGCAAGAAGAAGACATTTTTCTTCCTCAACTACGAAGGACTGCGCCTCGCACAAGCCGATGCGCAGGTTCTCACCGTCCCCACGCAAGCAGAAATCACCGGTGATTTCAGCATGAGCAGTGTGAAGATTTACGACCCGACCACGGAGGTCGCAAATCCAAACTACAATCCCGCTCTTCCCACCGGTCCTTCGAACTATCCGTACACGCGCAGCCAGTTTCCCAACAATCAGATTCCGGGTACTCGCATCAACCAGCAACTGGAAGCGTTTCTCATGCAATATGTTCCGATGCCCAACATGATGATGAATTCAATGGGCGCGGATTCGAACAACTACCTCGATGTCCGCAACGAGACGCATTTCCAGAACCAGGGCACCGCGCGGGTCGATCACGATTTCTCCAACAACGACACGCTGATGGCGCGATACTCCGGAGGATCGGAGAAGGGATTCTCGCCGAGTAACGGAAGCACCTCTACGACGGAGAACCTCCCCGGCTTCGGCTCGCCATTCGACAACTTCTCGCAGCAGGCCGTTATCGCGTGGACGCATGTCTTTTCAAGCAACAAGCTGAACACTGCCTCGCTGGCCGGATCCCGCCTCTCGATGGATCACACCTCGCAAAACAATGGCGTGAACGACATCGTCGGCCAATTGGGAATACAAGGCGTCGGTTTCGGAGGGCAGGGCGCCTGGGGTGCTCCGTGGTTCGCCGCGCAAGGCTACACCGGCATCGGCGACACATTTGCCGCCACACCAATGCACGCGTGGGATACGACGCTCGAACTCCGCGACACATTCTCATGGCAGCATGGCCGCCACTCTCTGCGCTTTGGTGGAGACGGCCGCCGCTTCATATGGCCGATGTGGGGATTTTTCCAGAACCGCGGCTACTATCAGTACACCAACGGTTACACCACCGAGTTCGGATTCAACGATGGGAGCGGCAACGGATTCGCGAGTCTTCTGCTCAGCCTGCCGACTGTGAAACAGCGCCAGGCGGGAGTTCCGCAGATGAATCTCCGCAACTGGGGATACGACGCTTTCGCCGAAGACAGCTGGCAAGCCACGCCGACCACGACCGTCAACTTCGGCGTTCGCTACGAATACACCAGCCCGCTCTATGACCTCCAGGAAACCAACAGTAATCTCGTCTTTAACAACGGAGTCCCGTCGGTATTCATCGGCGGGGAAAACGGATATCCGACCGGCCTGATGTATTCCAATAAGCACAACTTCGCCCCGCGCGTGGGGATTGCGAAGAACCTGCCGCGCCTTGGCCTGGTGCTCCGCGGCGGCTACGGAATTTTCTTCACCCCGGTCGACGAGAATACCTGGTGCAATCAGCGCCACAACGTTCCGTACGTCTTTCCGGAAACGCAGCAGGCCGATAATTTCACGCCCCCGGCATCTCTTTTCGCCAACGGACTGAATTTCGGTACACCGGTGCTCGGCACGGGCACTTTGCCGGCGACGACCGTCAGCTTCACAGCATTCGATCCGCACGCGCCCGCCGAGTACATCCAGCAGTGGAACGCGCAAATCCAAAAGACTCTAGGTTCGAATACAACGATTGAGGTAGGGTATCTTGGCGCTCGCGGATTCCATCTGCAGCGCGCGCATCTGATCAACAATGCGCCTCCGGGCCCCGGGCCACTTGGCCCGCGCCGTCCATTCAAAACGCTGAGCTTCGTGCCCGGAACTGTGCTCACACCGAGCAGCACAACCGCCGTGATCCAGAGCCAGACCTTCCCGGTCAGCACCATCAATCTTCTGGAAGACACGGCTCAAAGCTGGTATGACGCCGGCTACTTGAACGTGCGCCGGAAGTATTCTCACGGCCTCAGCTTGCTCGCCAACTACACCTTCTCGAAGAACCTGGCCAACGCCCCGGATTTCCGCTCGCCCATGGACGAGAGCGCGATTCCGCAAAACAACAACGATCTCGCGGCCGAGAAAGGCCCCGGTTGCGACGTTCGCCATCGTCTCGCGTTGAGCGCCGTCTACAGCATTCCCGCATTTGAGCACTTGACTTGGACGCGAGTCGTCACTCAGAACTGGCAGTTCAGCACGGTCTACCAGGCTGAGACCGGAATGCCGTTCACGATCTCCGTCTTCGGTGACACGGCGAACTCCGGCACAGTACTGGGAGAGAACCCGATCCGCGCCAACTACACCGGTCAGCCGATCTTTGGTCCGGGAACGCGCACCGCGAACGAGTGGTTCAACCCCGCGGCCTTTGCGACACCTGCGGCTTACACGTTTGGCGACGTGGGACGCAATTCGGTCTACGGGCCTCCGCTGCAAACCATGGACATCGCCCTCGTCCGCAGCTTCCGCCTCACAGAGCGCTCGGCATTCGAGTTCCGTGGCGAAGCCTTTAACGCTCTAAACAAAGTGAATCTCGGAACGCCCAACCGCTACGTCAACGAGCCGCAGTTCGGAACGATCACGATGCCGATGACGCCCGGCCGTGAGATCCAGCTTAGCGCACGGTTGTCGTTTTAGGCCTAGGGATGACGGCCGCCTCGGCTGTCCGGCGAAGATGATCTATTGAGACGTGGCGAAATCTGTTGCTCACTCATTTGAGACACTCACGCAGCGTTTGCATAGCGCCCCATCGGTCGAAATACTCTTCGGAAGCTGAAATGATCTGGTCGAATGGGCGGGGCTTGCCGTTTCCCGAATTGCGGTAAATCACATAAGCAACGCCTTGTTCCACGCCTCCGCTGCGCGGATTCGAGTCGATCCCGAGCGCATTGGCGAGAGCGATCGACCCCTCTCCCAGGGGCAGTTGAGGTGCGCTCTCGTCCGCAACGATTGCGCCCCGCAGCTTTCCATTTTCGAGATTCACAACGGTCGCAAAGTCTCCAAGCCTGGCGTGCTTGAGCCCCTCGGGGGGTAGCACCACGTATGGAATCCTCAACGCATCCACAAATCGACGTGGGTTATGTTCATCCCTAATACCGGCATCAAAAAGCGAAGTCATTGAGACGTAATATCCGGGTGCTGGATCATTCCTGCCTTGGATCACTGGATGACCCTTCGGAGTCCCTGTATCGGTCGCAAGCGCCCACCAGTCTCCGGGACGCCCCGCATGCTCGATGGAATCGAGACCCAAACTGTTATTCGGGTGGTACGCACGATATGCGCCATCGGCATCAATGGCCATGCCTGCCCGGAAAACGAAGGCTTGCACCCCTGATGCGTTGCAAGACCACGCAGTCGTCGAGCGATGCCGAAACAGCTTGCTCCTTTGATACTGGGGAGACGAAGCACTTGATACTGCAAGCAATGTTAGTGTGACGATGCTGGCTGAGAATCGCACGGGTGCAGATTAACACCTCGCCACCAACGTGCTCCATATGAGGGGCGACATAACATCGCCATGACACTCGCCCGTCCACAGATCAAACTTTCCGCCTCAGCTTCTTTCCGTAAGCGCCGCATGAATGCGCTGGGCCACGATTGTATCCTCGCCGGGTTGCAACATCCACACTCCCACCACCAGCGTGTTTGCATCTGCTGGAATGCCCTGATTTGGCTTTTGCCCGGTGTTCGGATTCAATTCAATCGAAGGTGTCCCTGCCCGCAATTCTTCGACGATCTGTTTCGTGGTCTTTCCAATCACCGTGGGATCGAAGCGTATCAGCAGATGCGGAACATGGTTGGCAATCCTCGGCACCACCGTCTCGGTTTTGACCGAAGGAATGCCCTTCACCGCATTGGCAATGAGATCAGCCCGCTTCTGATAATCGCCTTGCATCGATTCTTCCGTGTGCGAGAGCACCCAATCGACTGCCGCGACCATTCCCACAATCTGTTCCTTCGCGACTTTCATCCCACGGCCGACACCGTCTGCCGGATTATCGTTCGCTTGCGCCAGGTCAGTCAGCACCTTACGGCCGAGCAGTAAGCCCGCATTCTGCGGGCCACGCATTCCCTTGCCTCCCGAAAAAGCTACAAGGTCGAACCCCATTCCCGTGTATTTCCACAGATTCGAAATCGGAGGCATGTCTGCAGCAGCATCCAGATGGCAGGGAATCTTGTACTCATGCGCCACGCGCAGCCACTCTTCGCGCCCAATCTGCGCGGTTCCGGCGATCCCATCTTCGTCCTCCGCGGCATTAAAAAAATTCGTCATCACAGCGTTGCCGGCGGCGCATGCGCGTTTGTAATCGTCGAGCGTCACCACCTCAGTGATCCGCGCCCCACAGAGATAAATGGCGCGGTCATATTCGTAGCGATGCGCCTGCTGCACAATCACCTGATTCTTCATTCCGTCGATTGCTTGCGGCATATCCAGGATGGTGCAATTGTTGGCGTACTGCAGGCAGGCGGCCGTCGCGAGAGTGATCGCTCCCGAAGCTCCGGATGTCACTACCGCGCCCTCGCATCTCAGCCGCTGCGCAATATACTCGCCCGCTTTTTTCTGCAAATCGCGCAATACTACCGGATGAAGCGCTGACTTCTGCACCGCCGCCAGAACCTCCGGAGGCATGCACGCCGCCGTCAGAGTCGTGTAGGTTCCCGCCGCATTGATAATCGTCCGCACGCCCAGCTTCGCGTAGTAATCCTCCCCGTCAATCGCTGCCTGGGATGTCGCCACGGATGAATATGCCTTGGCGGAGGAAACGAAGGGCGCCAATCCCAGTCCCGCAGCCAGCGAGCTGGAAAGACGAAAGAAACCGCGCCGGGAAAAAAAGCTTCGAGATGATTCGGAGGGTGCTGACATGGATTGCTCCTTGGGCCCAGAGATGTCGAAAAGATTCTCGCATGAAAAACGAGTGAAAAGAAATGCCGCAGCATCGTCGCAAGCGAGCAGTATACG
>DATEJO010000195.1:0-4158 GCA_035277905.1 Candidatus Sulfotelmatobacter sp. | reverse complement strand
TCTGTACGGCGGACAGGGCTGGGCGGGATTGTTTTCGATGCAGCCGATCTACGATCCGCGGACGTTTAACTCGCACAAGATTCTCACGGCAACATCATTCGCGGCACTCACGTACATCGGATTCGATGGCGTGACCACGCTCGCGGAAGATGTGGAAAATCCGAAACGCAATGTGCTGTTGGCGGTAGTACTGACTTGCATCTTTGCCGGCGTGTGCAGCGGAGTTGAAGCGTATCTCGGTGCTCGCGTATGGCCGAACTGGCGGACGTTCCCCAATCTCGAAACCGCGTTCATGGATATCTGCAGCCGAGTGGGCGGTGTGGTTCTGTTCAACGCAATGGGCGCGATTCTGATCGTGGCCGCATTCGGCAGCGGCTTGACGGGAACGCTGGGTGCTGCGCGACTGCTTTTCGGGATGGGCCGCGACGGCGTGCTACCCAAGAAATTCTTCGGATATCTCAAGCCCGGCAGCAATACTCCGACGTACAACATTCTGCTGATCGGAGGTCTGGCTTTTGGCGGGGCCGAGTTGCTGTATCACATTGGCAATGCCTATGAACATGCGGGAGAGTTGCTCAATTTCGGGGCATTTCTGGCGTTCATGGGAGTGAACTTTGCCTGCTTCTGGCAATTCTGGATGAGACGCAAAGAAGGACAGCACGCCAACTTGTTGAAAGATGCCATCCTGCCGATCGTTGGATTTCTGTTCTGCGGCCTGATCTGGGTCAATCTCAACATCATCGCCAAGACCGTCGGCGGCATCTGGTTTGCGATCGGAATCGTCTACGTCGGATACAAGACGAACTGGTTCCGGTCCGCACCCGTGATGATCGACTTCAGCGACCAGTGAGCTACCGTTGTGTGATTTGGCGATCGGGCGATTGAGTGAATGAAAAGCGCGATGGACGCAGCACAGAGCATCGCGGCTGTCCCCATCAATCACAAAATGACTCAATCACCCAATGACTCAATCAGCTTCATTCCACGTTCCATCCGCTTACTTCCACTGCGGGCTTTGATGTGCCTAGCTCGCTCGATCGATAGGTCGCGGTGACTTCTCGTTTCTCACCGGGCAAGAGGGAGATGTAATTGTCCTCCCAGATCACGGGAAGGATTTCCTCGCCCTTGGCGCCTTTATCCACTTTCAAGCGGATGAAGAATGCCAGGCTCTTGCTTGGATTCTCCAGAGTTACGTGCGTGACGGCATCCTCGCCCTTCCGCTCGGTGCGATCGGCGACTCGCAGCTTCACTTTCGGTAGTTGCGAAATCGCGGTGAAATCCGCATAGGAAGCGGTTGGGGTCATCCACCAGGTGCTCTTGGCCCAGTCGATCGTCTCTGGCTTGGTCGAGAGCCAATAGAAGTTGGAGCCTACGACTTTGCCGGAGGAATCCTGCAAGTGCAGCACGAGGAAATATGTCGGACTGAGACCTGCGACGTCAGGTAGCGTGAAGATTTTCGCAGTGCTGTCCGCCGGGGCATCGACTGAATTCTCTTGCGAGAACTTCTCGGTCATGTCGAGGTTGTAGATCTTCGTGGTGAGTTTCAGCCCCTTGGCGTCTTCATACTGACTGCTGACGAGCCAGATCGAATGGTCGTCATAGCCATAGATCGGATGAAGAGCTTCCATGGCGCGCTTGGCTCCGAAGTATCCTCCGGCCGGACGCAGATAGTAGTCGTACAGATGCCAGATCATGGAAGGCCAGGCATTGTTCAACATCCACTGAATGACGCCGGTCGACTCGTACTTGTTGCGGCTATAGGCCTCGTACATGGCGCGCACGCCTTCATAAGTCTGCATCTGCGACTTGATGGCGAAATCGTTCACGTTGTCCGACTTCCCGTAACGATTGGCGAGCGCTTCGCTGAACACGTTGATGGTTTTGAATTCGCCGCCACCCGCGTGGTAGTTCCAGACTTCGTCAATCGGCCAGAGATGATCCTTGCCGACCATCGCGAGAATGCTTTCCACCGGAGGAACAGCCGGTCCCATGCTGGTTTCGGTGTTGAATCCGTAGGCGCCCCCGCAGCCTCCAGCGTTGCACTGTTTGCGTCCGGGCTGGCCTTCGGGCGTGTCAGTTTCCCAGTAGCTGGGCGCAATGTATTCGTACGGGCCGCTCATTTTCACGCCGCTGTTTCCAGTAACGCTGGTCTTCTTTCCGGTCGCAGAGGAGACAACGGGGTTCGGCCACAGCAGATCCTTTTCGACATCCAGATACATCTGCTCGACGTCCGGCGGCGGCGCATTGTCGCTGCCGTTCAGCCACATCACCAGGCTTGGATGGCTACGCAGACGATAGATCTGGTCGCGTAACGATTGCTTAGCGATTTCAAAATCCTTGGGCTGCCAGCGCGGCCAGCGCTCCCAGAAATCGCAGCAGCACCAGCCGGCCATCACGAGGATTCCTTCGCGATCCGCGACATCGAAAAATTCCGTAGGCTCCAGCTTGCCTTCGAGGCGGACGGTATTCAATCCCATGTCACGAACATAGCGGAACTGATCATGCAGCCGCTGGGAGTTCCACCGCAGCATCATGTCGGGCGTCCAGCCGCCGCCGCGGATCAGAATGTTCTTGCCATTGATATGAAAAGCGCGGCCGCCGACGGAGTTGAAATCGGATGTGACCTCGCGGATTCCGAACTCCGTATGCGATTCGTCGCTCACGGCGCCATTGACTTCGAATTCCATCTGGAGCGGGTAGAGATTCGGCGTGCCCATCTGCGCAGGCCACCATAAGCGCGGTTTCGAAAACACGAGTTGATCAAACTTGTCGGGGGTGAAGGTGACGTCTTTCGCCTCGTTGGGAGCCAGTTCCACCTCTTGTTCGAACGTGACGTTCTCGATCTGCCCCTTCAGTTTGCCTTTCACCGGCTCATTCGTCCCATTTTTCACTTGCGCGGTAACGGTGAGCTGCGCCATGTCGTCAGCCGGGAGATTCAACTTCGAAACGACAGTCGGGTAGCGGAGGGCGACCGGACCGCTGGTCGTCAGATAAACATCGCGCCACAGGCCCATGTTCTTGTCGGGCGGTGCGGGGTTCCAGTCGACGAAGGTAATCGCAAGATCGTGATCCGTGGGAGAAAATGCCTGGACTGCGAGGACGTTCTCTGCGCCGGGTTTAGCCGCACTCGTCACGTTGAACTCATAGGTACGCCACGCGCCGGCAACGTCGTCGGAATTGGCGATCTGCTTTCCGTTGAGCCAGATGTTGGCCTTGTAGTTGATTCCATCAAACTTGAGCCAGACTGTCTTGCCTTTGTAGGCGGCCGGCATCGCAAACTGCTTGCGGTACCACCACGAAACGGCGAAGGGACTGTCGGGAGCCATGGGGATATTCGAGAAGTTCCCGCCGATGGGATAATTCATCCCCGGAAAACTGCGCAGATTCATGCCGAAAAAGGGATCCGGATAGGTTTTGTCCTTTACCAGTGCCGCGACGACCGTGGTAGGCACGGTCGCCTCGTGCCAGCCCTTCGGAGAGAAGGTGGGAGTGGAAATAACCTCTCCCTTGGCCTCGACCTTGGCGGAGGTCTGCAGGTTCCAGCCCTCATGCAGCATCAGCTTGTTCTCTGTTGCGTGATGGCCGGCCTGCGTGTGCGAAGGCTTTTCTTGTGCAATCAGGAATGAATTAAGAAGCAGAAGGGAAACTGTGACGGCGACCCGCTTGCGTGAGTTCATGGCGCTCCTGTACGTGCGCGTCGTAATTGAATATGAGGCAGGGTTCAGAAATTGCCCGGCAAAATGAATAACACTTCTATTAATTCGTTTCAATAGCGGAATTTCGGCGACGCAGGTGCAGCCTCAAGCAGCCAGGAATTCTTACTACGAGGGTCGCGAAGTTCCACAAAGGAAGCACCGCAAGACTGTGCGGGCGGTCCGCGGGCGAGCGGGCTCTGCGGAACGAAAAACTTCGTCTGGTTTATAATTAAGAATTCCGCTCTCTCTTCTGGAGTGATAAGAACATGATTCGATTTCTGCAAACTGAGGGACCGTTCAAGAAGTTTGTCCTGGGCGGGCTGCTCATACTGATATGCGCGGCCATGGTGATCGCCTTTGTTCCCGGCGGCCTCGGCTCGGAATTAACCGGCACGCCCGGGAAGGGCGTCGTCGCCAAGGTGGCCGGCAACGACGTCACTGTCGACGAAGTGCGCGACACGGC
>DATEJO010000194.1:0-16376 GCA_035277905.1 Candidatus Sulfotelmatobacter sp. | reverse complement strand
CCCGGACGCAGTTCGAGAGACGCCTTTTTTGGATCGATCAGTTCGCGCCGCATTTTGGTGTACTGATCGGAAAGCAACTGCTGCATCGGCACCTTCACAAAGTTCGGGTCGCCGTAATACTGGTCGCGATCCGCCAGCGCCAGTTTCTCCGCTTCAATCACGGTGTGGATGTAATCCGCAGAATTGAAGCCCATCTTCTTCAGGTCGAAGCCTTCCAGCAGGCGAAGCGTCTGTAGGAGGTAAGGACCCTGCGTCAGCGGACCGGCTTTATAAACCGTATAGCCGCGGTACGTGGTTGTGAGCGGATCAACTACGGGAGTTTTATGTGCAGCCAGATCTGCCTTGCGAAGGAACCCTCCTTTTTCGATGTACCAAGCTTCCAGCGCGTCGGCGATGTCGCCGCGATAGAAGCGGTCCGAGACAGCTTGCAGTTTCTGTTCGCGCGTGCCTTTCGCGGCTCTTTCCGATTCCACCAATTTACGAAAGGTCACCGCCAAATCCGCCTGCCAGTGCACGCCGGTTTCGATCCTCTGGTCGCTGCCTGTATCGATATACCAAGTAGGACCGCCGGCATCGAGAATCGCCAGCGTCGGCTGCACAACCTCCTCGAAACTTTTGGTTCCGTAAAGTTTCAGCAGGGTGACGACTGCATCGATGGTGCTCGGCACGGCGGCGGCCTTTACGTCGCCGTCGGGGATTCCGTGTTTCATGTACCAGGCGATGGCTTTGGGGTCGCGGGGGGCTTCCCCTATTCCCTCAAGCAGCTTCACATTTTTCTTGTCGGCACTGTAAACGAGGATGGGAACTTCGCCTCCGACGCAGAACGCCCCTACATAAGTCACCGAGAGTGCGAGTAAAGTGGCGGCGCCGGCGTCGGCGGCGTTTCCGCCCTGTTCGAGAATCTTGATGCCGGCTGCGGTTGCGGCAGGTCTGCCGGAAACCACCACACCCTGGCTGCCGATAGCCACACTCGGTCCCCGCGAGTTGTGCGGCGTTTTCGTAGCCTGCGACCAAGCGAAAGGTGCAAGGAGGAGGAAAACGGAGGACATCGAAATGATTTTGCGCATAAGAAGTTAGTCAGATGAGATCGCAATTGTCGCGTACTACACGCAAGCGATTGAAAGGATGGAGCCGACGACCAGACTTGAACTGGTGACCTGCCGATTACGAATCGGCTGCTCTACCAACTGAGCTACGTCGGCTTGTGATCGATTCTAAATGGCGGGGTGAAAACCGTAAAGATGCGAGCAATGAGCAGTGAGCTGTGAGCGATGAGCAAACCAAGAAACGGGTGGATCGAGATCGCTCAGCGCCCACTGCTCAAAGCTGTTCTCACCACGAAGGTCACTAAGGTTCACGAAGGTTGCACGGCCTCTCCACCTTGGGCGCGCGAAGATCCTTGGCTTCACGCGGCTGCGGCTTTGGCTTCCGCCAGCTTGTCGTATTCGCGTTCGGAATCGGCGGGCAGCAGCACCCACATCGTGTAGACGCCCAGCGCTGTGCCGAACGGGATGTTCGTAAACAAGGAGATGAAGGCCAGGACGAGGGCGAGAACGCGCGCCCATTTTTCGTTCTGGAGCAATCCCCATCCGGCGATGAATCCGACGGCCGCTTTTGCGAGCAGAAGAATCGAGATGACGGTGAGAAGCGGGATCAGGAAATGCGTAGGGACGCTGGACGGAGCGCCGAATTCCCGGATATGCGGGAAAAATGTGGTTGCGACGATGAACAAAATGATTGCTCCCACGGTGTTGAACGCCGAGAATGCAAGCCAGAAGAGCGCGACAAGCCGAACGTGCTCCTGCACGCGTCCCGGACGCGGTTGCGAATAGGAAACAGGACCGATGATCTGCTTGCCGCATTTACTGCAGAAGGCCTGACCGGGCTGCACAACCGCACCGCATCCATCGCAGAACATTGTTTGTTGTCCCCCAGTTCGTCGGCGAATAACTTCGAACCGCGAAAGCTCCCACGTCATTCATTACGAAAAACAATCGTGAAGAGTTTCAAGTTCGATGTGAAAGAAGTTCGCTGAATTCTATTTCGTGGGGCGATAAACGAAAAGGCCACCCGGCAACTGGGCGGCCTTTTCTTCAAGGGAGAATAGTTCCAACGGAGGCTTAGATTCCGTCAAAACTTTCTGCCGAAATCTTATGAGCCGAAAAACGGGGGTGTCAAGCGATTTTTAGGAAATAAACCTCTTTGTTTTCAGTAAGTTACAAAATAGGTCAACACTTTGGTCAGCTGTCGCAAATTGAGACGAAAAGGTGATTTCGAGGTTGTAAGCCAATCTTTCTAAAGGCACTTACCTCCACTCAAGAGGCATTTTTGCGGGTTTGGGTCGAGCCTTCCGGGCCGGTTTCGGCCATTCCCTTGACCACGGTCTCGGTGAGGTGGAGCGAGATGAATTCCATCTGTTCGGGGCGATCAAAGACTTTGTCGGGATACAGACGCTTCATCAGAATGCGGAATCCTCCGAAGGCTACGCCGGCGATGATGGCGAGTCCTCCGAGAATTGCGCAGAGGACCACCACGTTCAGAATCAGCATGTAGAGATCGTGAACGTCTTTGTTGCCGGTGGGAGTATTCCAGGTGACGGTCGCTTCGTAGTTCACCATTCCGAGGAGAGATTTCGCATCGCTGTCGGAAATTCCTCCGGTCGCGATGGCGACGATCGGTCCGGTGCGCTTGTCGAAGAACGTGCCGGATCCGGAGACCGAAGAGATCCCATTCTGCGGCTGGACAGCGATTTGATGAGCGGCGTCTATCTTGCGCAGATGATCTGCCGCGAGTTGCGGCGTGGGATAAGAGATCAACGTCAGCGTCGCCGGGCCGCTCGGCGTGTTGTACTGCGCCAGCGAGACTTCAGCGCTCGAGGAAAAGTCCACGGAACCCGCGGAAACAGGGGCTGAAATTGCAGCCAGGGCGAGCGGACCCATCACGTATTTCTGCGTGTTCGGGATGTAGTCGCGGCGCGGAAGGAATTGAATGAAAGACGGCAGGTTGCCGCTGCTTCCAGCAGGCCGTGGCAATGCTCCTGCCAGTTCGCGTAGTTCTGCTCCGGACATCGCAGTCTCTTGACTGAATTGCGCGTCGATCAAAATGTATCCACGGTAGAAGAGAACGCGATTTCCGAGCGAGGATCCCTGATCACCGATTTGCTCCCGTGTCATATCGGGCTGGAGGTAGAACGTGTATGCGCCGAAAGCTCCGGAAGCGTCGGCGAAACGCGCGGCGCGGATTTTCAGAGTGCGCCCGTCATCGCGGGTGTAAGTAGCCGAAGCCAAGTCGGTGAAGCCGTATTCCTTAAGGACTGCCGCATTGGTCGGATCGGCCGCTCCCGGATCGGTGCTGGCATGCACCGAGCCCTGCAGTTGCCATCCGGCAAAGGTGGGCGGAAGCAGGTCTGGAGCGGATTTTTGTGGAGGATTTGCCGCCCATGCCACGCAGGTAAGGCCGATAAAAATGGCAAAAAAGCGGGCAAAACGCTGGGATTTCATAACCTGGAGACGCACCATTTCCTTCTAATTAGACCACAGCGGGAGCGAAAAAGTTTCGTAAGCCTCGTAAAACCGCGTGCTTCTGAGCATAGATGACCGATTCCCCACAAGGTGGCCCCTACCCTACACGTCAGAGCCATTCACAGAACTGAAACAGAAGGGCAAACTAACCATGGGTGATCGAATGTCATCGGGTAGTGTGGAAAAAAGTCAGCGCCGGGGTACGCGGACCAAAGCTGTTCTCCCGGTGAGGATCAAGGGAAAAGACAGCGCGGGAAAGGCATTCGATGAGTTGGTCCACACGCTGGATGTAAACGCCTCGGGTGCGCGGCTGGGCTCGGTTCGCCGGGAATTGAATTTGCAGGACGAAGTTACGGTTTTCTACCGGCAACGCAAGATTCAGTTCCGCGTGGTGTGGACGAAGAAGATGAAAGGCACGTCGGAGTTTCAGGTGGGCCTGCAGGCGGTGGGACAAGATCGGGAAGCTTGGGGATTGGCAATTCCGGAGCAGCAGAAAGCGGCTGCTTCTCAGGTTGCGGTTGCCCAAGCCACGGTAGGTGCGTAGAAAGTAGAGGAGATATGAGTTATTCATTCCGCAATCTTTGGTCGGATGAGCAGGGGCAGGATATCGCCGAGTATTCGGTGATGCTGGCCGTAGTGCTGGTAATCGTCGTGGGAACGGTCCGGCTGATTGGATCGAACGCCAGCAACGTTTTCTCGCAAGTCGGCAGCGCAATACAGTAAAGCAGTTCGTGTCGAGTAGTCCCTGGCCAGCAGCGTCGCAAGCCTGCTGGCCATTCTTGCTGCAGTAAAAACCCGCCAGGACCTGTCCACTCGTTACTTGTTCTCGCGCTCTTTAGGCGGTGGAATCGGTATATGGGCCGCGTCTTCGGATTTCTTGGAGTGGTCATTGTGCTGGGCGTGGGGATGTACATTTACTCGCGCCAGGCGCAGAGTTCGTCCGCTGCCGCGGGGACGAATAGTCCGAAAGCCGCGATCAACGTCACCGGAGTGCGCACCGATCTGATGACGATCGCGCAGGCGGAACGTGGCTATTTCGCGCTCGAAGGCAAATACGGCTCGCTCGACGACTTGATCTCGAGCAAGTCGCTGACGATGCAGCGCGAACGTCCTCCGTACAGTTACGAGGTTGAAGCCGGTTCGTCGGGATTCCGCGTGGTTGCAACGCGATCTGGTCCGGATGATGGGTCAGGTTCGCCGGCGGAGATTTCGGTGGATCAGGACATGCAGTTCCAGACCCAATAGGCTGAGAGTCCAGCATATCCCCGCCGAGTTTGTAGAAGGTGTGTATAGTAATTTTCCTTTTATGTCGTCCGCCGCGCACGCGTCCGACCAAGCCAATCCGCACCCGACCGGAAACGGCGTGACGGGCATGGCGATCGGTACAGCCAGCATCGTTCTATTTGTAAGTTTATTTCGCTGGACTCTCATCGACATTCTGACACCGTTCCTCGAACCGATTCTGGAGGCGGCGATTGGGCTGTTATTTTTGAGCTCTCTGCTCTGGTCTCTGGTTCACTTCCTGAAGTTCCTTCGACGAAGACCTGGTAGCGCTGTCGTCCCCCTGGGAATCAATGTGGCGACTGCTTTGGTTGTAGTTTTCGTGCCCTTTACCCTGCTGACGACCAACATCGATTTCCGCCTTTACTACTCCGCGCGTATGTCCGTGGTTCGAGATGTGCTCGCCGGCAAGTATGACAACCAAGTCGAAAATGCGGGCGCTCGCGGAGATTTAATAGCACTGTCCGGGATGCGCTCCTATCTTTCAAGCGGCGGAGGTGAGATTGTGCGGCTCCGCAGTCCACAACGAACGCTCATCTTGTTCTTTGACTTTCGCGGAGTTTTGGACAGCTTCTCAGGCTTTGTGTATTCGAGTGATGATCAGCCACCAAGCAAGGAAGACTTCCTGGGGAACTTCGTTGAGATCGATCGATTGAGGAAGAATTGGTTCTGGGTAGCCTCGACGAACTGACTCACTGTCCTTCCGCTTTGTCGAGTTTGCTGGCCATCTTCACGCCACTGAGGCCGTCGGCGTACTTGGCAATTCCGCGATAGAGGGATTCGGCGATCCGCTGGCGGTATTCGCCGGTCTCGAGGCGATGCTCGTCGCCGGGATTGGAGACAAAAGAAATCTCCGCGAGGATTGAGGGCATATTAGCGCCGATCAGCACGATGAAGGGCGCCTTCTTCACCCCGCGGTTGCGGATGCCGGGATTCTTTGCCGCCAGCCCACTATGCAGCGACTGCTGGACGTCCCCGGCGAACTCGCGCGATTCCTCGATCTTTTCCTTCAGCGCGATCTTCTTGACGAGATCCTGCAGCTCGAAGATTGACTTTTCCGAAACCGCGTTTTCGCGCGCTGCGACTTCGAGGGCGTCGGGGGACGAGGTGAAGTTGAGGTAGTAGGTTTCGACTCCGCGCGCATCCGGGTCCCGGCTTGAATTCGCGTGGATGGAGATGAAAAGGTCAGCGCGCTGCTGATTCGCGATCGCCGTGCGCGTTTCGAGCGGAATGAAAGTATCGTCTTTACGCGTGTAGACAACTTCGGCTCCCAAACGCGAGTCGAGCAGTTTGCCCAGGCGCCTGCCGACATCGAGCACGAGATCTTTTTCTTCCAGGCCATTCGGGCCGATCGTGCCAGTATCGTGGCCGCCGTGGCCGGGATCAATGACGATCTTGCCGATCTTCAATCCCAAGGCGCGAATCAGAGACCGATCGCCGCTTGCGGTTGGTTTGGCTTCGCGGGCGTCGAGCTCTTCCGTTGAGCGGCGGGTGTTCAGGCGGGAAGACTTTGTTTTGGAATGCGCCGGAGTGTGCGCGTGGGCTTCCGCATCAGCGGCTGGGGTGTCGTCATCGTCGTTATAGACGATTGTCTTAGTTGGAGCTGGCTTCTCCCGGGTTGCATCGACTTTTTTCGGAAGATCGGGAAGCCCGCGCCGATCCGCTGCCGGGCCTTTGGCAACCACCTTCGTGTCATCCCCCACATCTTGGGTGGTTACAGGAGCTTTTCCTGCTTTTGCTTGCAGGTCAGTTTTTGCGGAGGCAGTGTCAGAATTGACGTCAGCGTCGTCATCCGAACCAGCCTTTGGCGGTGCTTCCACATCGGCCGTTTCGGTGTCGTCGCTTTCCTTGGCTTGTGATTCTTTGACCTTGGGCGACTTGTTGTGCGCGGTTTTGTTCTTGCCGTGGATGTCGATGATCAACCGGTATGGATTGGGCAGAAGAAACGCGTTGTAGTCGGAGAGATCGTCGACTTCGAGCACGACCCGCGTACGGCCTGGCTCGAACTGCGCCACGCGGATCTTTTTCAGGAAGCCATCATCCACATCGAAGCTCTTGCCCACCAGAGTTGACGCCAGCCTGGTGTCTTTCAGGTCGAAGAAGATGCGGTCGGGATGCGAGATTCTCGACGAACGGAACTTGATATCGCTCTCGACGTCGATGGCGACGCGGGTGTAATCGGGCGTCGACCAGTGGCGGATCGCGGTCACGCGGGGGGTGTGCGAGGAGGAATGCTCCGTCAAGCCTGCGGTTGTCGTATCGGCCTTTGCGTCCGCATTCTCCTCGGAGGATGGGTCGCTGGTTTTCTGCTTCTCGGGAAGTTTCTCTGCGACTTCCTTGCCCGGCTTCTTCTTTGTCTCGGTTTTCTTCGCTTCGTCAGCGTCACGGCCGATTTCGGCAATGGCCTGCTGCGCGTCCGGAACCAGGCGGTTATGTGGATAGCGGAGCAGGAATTCATCGAAGACCGCGTGGGCCTGCTGCGGATCATCCAGATCGTCCTTGTAGATCTCGCCAATGGTGAACAGGGCGTCACAGCGGTATTTGCTGCCGGGATATTCCTTGCGCAGGAACTTGTATTGCGCGATGGCTTCCTTCAGGATCTTGTCGTCTTCGAAACGCCGGCCCATCTCGACCAGTGTTTCCGCTACTGCTACGACACTGGGATCGGCCTTGGTGGAGGTCGGCGCGCCGTAGTAGACGTTCCGATAGGCATTGATAACGCGTTGATAGTCGCGGCGGGTGCGCTCGGCCGGGGGGCGGCCGTTCAGCGCCTCACGCATGCGGTCGGCGGCGGCATAGTGCTCGCGCGCCCAGCTTTCGCTGTGGTGCGCCCGGCCGTGCGCCATCACTCCGGGAAGAGCCACGATCAACAGCAGCGCTCCCCAGCGCAAACTACGCTGGCTCAATCTTGTTTTCAAGGTCGCCGGTCCGTTACTGTCCGTTCCGCCGTTGCAGTTGAAGTGCCTGGGTACCTGAGAGATTCCAAATACTGCCTCGAAGATTCCCGCTAAAAACTCCGGAATTCTCCGCTTACTGCACTACCGCCCTTAAACAGATGCTACGAACCTAGTCCGTGTTGCTGATGTAAAGTACACCCTTCGCATCCCGTTGAACATGAACGGGATCATGGCTCGCCCCGGTGGTTGAAAGATTGAAACCGCCGTAGTACAGATTCGTAATCCGGCGCACATAATTCTGCGTTTCGGCATAGTGCGGAACACCCGCGCTGCGCGCCACCGCTCCCGAACCGGCGTTATAGGCTGCCAGACTCAGATTCACGTCGCCGTTGTAGTTTTCCAAAAGCTGCTTGAGATGCCGCACGCCGGCATCAATGTTCTGCTGGGCATCGAATGGATTCTTTACCTTCAGTTCGCGGGCGGTTGAGGGCATCAACTGCATCAGGCCCATCGCGCCCTTGTGCGACACGGCGTTGGAATTGAAGTTGGATTCGACTTTCACCACGGCCCGTACCAGGTTCGGATCGATGTTGTGCCGTGCGGCAGCCATCACGATGGCCTGATCGACTTCGTCCTGCGAAGCCTGATGACCGTGGGAATTGGCGGCCACAATCTTGGCATTTGCCGACTGCACCGAATCACGGCCGAAGTACTGGCTGACCTCAGCGGCGGCGGATCGTGCCGCGCGCATTGAGTCCGTATTGGCGCCGGGAACGGGCTTCCAGCGATTATCTTTGCTGCTCCAGTAGACCAGGGTCGAGCGCCGCGGTTGCGGGACCTGCGCCGCGCGCGGGCGAACCGGTGCATCGTCTTCGTTCACGTAGATTGTGCGGCCGTGGTCTTGCGTGGTGGTGATTCCTTGCGAAGTATGGTCTTTCTCAGCTGCCCGAGCCTGTGGGGCGAGAGGGAAAGAGGTCGCGATTGCCGTAGTGGCCGTCAGCATCAATGCGAGTTGCAGGTGCTTTCGCATATCCGGGTATCCCCTGTTGCTAACTCCTTATGTCGAGGAACGTTCAGACAGACGTTTGCCCTCGCTGTTCTACCCGGAACCTGACGGAGAATCATCTACCAGAGTAGGTTGATTATAGGCGGCGGGGGAGGGGTGGGCAATCTCTCCGAAGGGAGTAGAACCAGCGGAGTAATTTTCGGCAACCGCTTGAAACAAAAGCAGATGAGTCTATTCCAAGGAAATAGTGGCAGATGCCGGAGGTAACCAGAGGGGTGGTTACTCCTGGCTGGCCCGCGATACCAGTGTCCCGCCTACTTCTCCAGAGCGGCCGCGAATGCATCCAGCGAAAGCGACCGCAGCAGGTTGCGGCGCATGCCGCGTTCGACTTCGGACAGACGATCGGATGCCGCCGTGATCCAGGCAAAATCGGCCGATTCGGCTAAGCGCTTCAGGTCCGGCAGAATGTCGGTGTTGCGTACGAGTTCCGGAGATTCGGAATCGAGGAACATCAGATCGCGCAGCAGGGAATAAAGCGTCTTGATCAGCGTTTCGATCTTTTCGCGTCCTTCAGCGCCTGGACGGTAGGATTCCGTCGTCTTGAATAAATCAGTGTGCTCGGCGCCGCGCAGCGCAGACTTGAGAATGGTCAACGCGTGATCGCGAGCTGCAGTGTACGCTTCGAGATCGAAGTTGCGAGCCCGTCCGACGCATCCTTCGCATAACCGCGCTACCAGGGCTCGCTGGGCAGGTTTCCAGTCGGGATGGTGCTTCACGAGGTCTTGCTCAATCTGATCGGGTGACAAAGCACCGAGGGTGAACGTCATCGAGCGCGAGCGGATCGTGGGCAAAAGCTCTCCGGGATTTTCGGCCAACAGAAAGATCGTGGCGAACTCCGGAGGTTCTTCGAGAACTTTTAGCAGAGAGTTCGCAGCTTCTTTCATAAAGGCCGAGTCGGTGAAGATGTAGACCTTTTCCTTCCCTTCTGCCGGGCGGTAGTAGATCGTTTCAATCACGCGCCGGACCTGATCCACCTTGATCATCATTTGCGGAGGATCAGGCGGGATCACCAGCACATCGGGATGGGTCTGGACGAAGATGCGCGTTTCTTTTTTGTCGGTTTCGCGAAGGTTCTCGCGAGCCTCAACCGCTTCGTGGAATCGCGTATCCAGTTCGGCAGACTCGGCAATGCGGACGCAATTGGCACATTTGCCGCAGAAATCGGGCAGATCATCACTCCCGGGCGGATTCAGGCAATTCAGCGCCTGTGCCAGCATCAAGGCCAGCGTGTATTTCCCCGAGCCTTCACCGCCTGAGAGCACGACCGCATGAGGCAAATGGTCGCGAGCCATCATCTCGCGCAGGCGATGGACAACTTCGGAATTCCCGTGAAAGTCGGAAAACATAAAAGTACTCAGTACCCAGTATTCGGTACTCAGTTGTCGGCATTCGTGAGTGAATGCTGACTGCTATATCTTCAGCTTTCTCCGGATTACTTCGCGAATCCGGTCGTGAGTCTGCCGCGGTGTTCCCCGCGCATCGACGGTGACGACGCGCCCCGACTCCCTTCTGGCAATGGCCTGAAATCCATCGCGCACGCGGCCGAAGAAGGCGCGATTCTCGCGCTCGAATCTATTCTCATCGTGACCACGGACGGCACTCCTGGAGTCGCGCTCATTTCTGCGGCGTGCGCGGTTCAGGCTAGTGTGCGGATTCGAGTCCAGCAACAACGTGAGGTCGGGCTGCAAATTCCCGCAGAGCACCCGATGCAGTTCAAGAACCGGCGCGCTCCCCAGTTTGCGGCCGCTGCCTTGATATGCCTCAGTTGAGTCGGTAAACCGGTCGCAGAGCACGATCGCCCCAGCCCCGAGTCCGGGCTCGATCACTTCGGCAATGTGCTGGGCTCGCGAGGCAAACATCAGCGCCATCTCGGCCAGCGGATCCAAACCGGCGGTGCCGGAGTCGAGCAGGACCTTGCGAATCTTCTCGCCGGTCACGGTTCCGCCGGGCTCACGCGTCTCCACCACCTTGTGGCCGGCCTGGCGCAAAGCCGCCGCGAGTTTGCGCATCTGCGTGCTCTTGCCCGTTCCATCGAGCCCTTCGAATGTGATGAACTTGCCGCGCTTTGACATCCAGCCCGAATCATACCAGCGATGTTCCTTTGAATTTCCGAGCTTACTCTTCGGGACGGTGGAGTATCCCCGGTGGTTCCAAACTGGGGAGTTTTGGGCATGCCCTCGGGCGTGATAGCCTTATTCCCGGCTGAAAAAGTTTGCAGCCGGAGCGTGTTTTTCCACCGCTTTTTGTGAGTTTGATGGCTTTCGAAACCAATCCGACCGAACCTGCTGTATCTTCCTCAAAAAAGAGCACTTCCCTGTCGCCCGAGGAGCTTGAAACTGCGCAACTTTCCGAGGAGGACGGGGTTGAAACAGATGTGAGCACTGCCGCACTTGACCGGGGCATGCTAATGGGGGCGACGACGCCTGGGCCGGCGGCCGCTTTTTCGGCGACCATGGCCGGCGAACTGTCGGACGCCGACGTGATGCTTCGGGTAAAGGCCGGGGATCAGACGGCCTTTGATTTCCTGGTGCAGAAGTATCGCCGAGCGATGGTGAGCTTCATGTACCGCATGGCGCGGAATTCGGCAGTGGCGGAGGATCTGGCGCAGGAGGTTTTTCTTCGCGTGTATCGTTCGCGCGAAAACTACGAGGCGAGCGCGAAGTTCACAACCTGGCTGTACCGGATCGCCACGAATCTGGCGGTGAATCATGCGCGGGACACGCGCCATGAGCGTCCGGAAGTTCAGGTAAGCATTGACGAGCCGGACGAAGAGACGGGAACGACGCTGGAAGTGCCGGACCGGTCGCTGAACGCTGAGCAGGCGATTGTGCAGCGGGAACGGATGATGGCGATCCGGCGAAAAGTGGAAGCACTGCCGGAGCAACAGAGATTAGCGGTGATCATGCACAAGTACCAGCAAATGGATTACAAGCAGATCGCCGAGGTACTGAAGAAGAGCGAGTCCGCGACGAAGTCGCTGCTCTTCCGGGCTTATGAAACTTTGCGGGAACAGTTAAAAGAATTTATTTAGCAAGACAATTGCATGTGAAGCGGTATTGGCGAAGAGAGTTGAGGGGAAGCGGTTATGAAATGCGATAACATCCGCGAGAGAATGCCCGATGTGGCGGCTGGATTGAGCCAGCTCACGGCGGAAGAAAGTAATCATCTGGCGACTTGTAACGCGTGCGATGAAAAGCTGAAAGAGATGCGGTCGACAATGGCGCTGCTCGACGAGTGGCAGGTGCCGGAGCCTTCGCCGTATTTCGATGTCCGGCTGCAGGCTCGTCTGCGCGAAGAAGCGGCAAAGCCGCAGGCGGGCTGGTTGCAGTGGTTCCGGCACCCGATTCTGGCGGCTGCGTTGACCGTGATGATGGGTATTGGTGTTGGCCTTTATTTCACGCACGGAACGACCCACCAGAGGACGGACGCGGCAATCTCGACGCCTCCGGGCAGCGCGGTGAGCGACCTTCAGACGTTGGACAAGAATCACGATATGTACTCGGATTTTGATTTGCTAGATGACCTCTCTGTGCAGCAAAATGTCGTGGCCAACCCGTAAGGCATGCGGGTGGCGGGATTCGAGTCGAGGCAGTCCCAGTTAGAGAGAGTGGAAATGAGTCGGGGGAGAAACATCCTGGGAAGTTTGGCGATTGCGCTGCTTGCAATGGCGGTCGCCGCTCCCTTGCCCTCCGTGGCACAACGAGGATCCTTCCATCCGGTTCAAAGGCGGCAGGCGCCCCCACCGGGTCATCCGCCAGCCGCCCGGCAACAGCAGGCGCAGCGCCCACAGCAGGGTCCGCACCCGCAGGGACATGCCGGCGACTGGTTGCGACGTTACAAAGATCTATCTCCTGAGGAGCAGGAACGGGCCCTGCAGAATGATCCGGCGTTCCGCCGTTTGCCTCCGGAGCGTCAGCAGCTTCTTCGGGACCGTCTGCAGCATTTCTCGAATTTGCCGCCGCAGCGGCAATTGCAAATGCTGAACCGGATGGAGACGTGGGAACACTTGACGCCAGAGCAGAAGACAGAGGCAAAGCAGGTCTTCAGCCAGTTCCGGCAGCTTCCTCCTGAACGCAAGCGCATGGTGGCCACGGCTGTCCGCGACTTGCGGGCAATGCCGCCCGATCAGCGTGAGCAGGTCATCAACTCCGATCGATTCAAGGGGATGTTCTCCGATCAGGAGCGCGACATGATGCGGGAAGTGACTCGCCTGCCGCTGGCTCCGCCGGATGGCGGAGAAGGCGGGCCGGAGTAAAACAGTTCTCAGTTCTCAGCTCTCAGTCAAAGCAACCCCTGCACTAATTCATCAACGCAATCATTCTTCGAATCGAGAGTGACATCTGGCGGATTTCTTCGGCGTCTGAGGCCTTCGGCGACATCTTCAGATACTCTTCCAAATCTTCCGCAGCCAGACCGTGCATCCCCATGCTATAGCGCAGAAGGGCGCGCTGTTTCACGTCTTCGGCGGATTGTGGGTAGATCACGAGGATCAGGTCGGCGATCGGAAGAGCTTTGCGGAAATTGCGCGTCGAGAGATAAACCGTCTTGAGATTATTCAGCATTCGGGTCAGGATTTGGCGGCGGCTGATCGGATGCAGGAATTCGGGACGCAACTTCATCTCACCGGAGTAGATTTCATTCAGCCGGTTCTGGCAATCCTGGCGGGTCAGGATGTCTCCACGGTTGAAGCAGTCGATCAGGGTCTCATGCCCGTCGTGACCGTAATGCTTCAGCAAGAAATGTCCGGGCATGCCGACGCCGGAGAGGTTTAACCCCACCCTTTTTGCGACTTCCATATAAATGATGGACAGAGAGATCGGAATTCCCAGGCCGCGGTCGAGAACATCGTTTAGAAAAGAATTCCGCGGATCGTAATAGTCGTCGCGATTGCCACGCAGCTTCGCTTCATCGAATAAGATCTGGTTGAGGACGGCCAGCGTACGCTGCGCCGGGGACTCGAATGCCTTCGCGGCAACCCGGCGGGCCAGTGCTTCAATGCGGCTGGCATACTCTTCGATTTCGAGCTTTGGATACTCGGCGCGGGCGATGACGAGCGATGCCCGGATCAGGTCGATTTTTTCGTCGTCAATGTCAGGGGCGACGAATACGGAAAATGTCTCAACGAGCTCGGCAGGAGCCGTGTAATGCATACTCCATGCTAGCAATCCTGGCGGCGTCAGCCATTAGCCCGGAGGTGCTACCGAATAGCACGATTAGTGCTAGGCCCTTAGCATATTTCGCGCGATGAAAAAGACGTTCGCAGGACGCTCGCCCAGCCGCCGCATGAAGTAGGGGTACCACTCCGTGCCGAACGGAACGTAAACGCGCATCCGCCAGCCGTCGCGGACAAGGCTCTGCTGCAAGTCCCGGCGAATTCCATAGAGCATCTGGAATTCGAACGAATCGCGGGCGATGTTCTCCTTCATGGCGAAGGCCTGCCCCTCGCGGATGATGTTTTCATCATGGCTCGCGATCCCGTGATAGATGCCGCTCTTCATCAGGATCTTCATCAGTTTGATGTAATTGGCATCGACATCGGACTTGCTCTCGAATGCGATCGTCGCAGGCTCCTTGTAAGCGCCTTTGCAGAGCCGAATGCGAATTCCTTCCGAAAGCAGCTTCTCCACATCGCTCTCGGAGCGTTTCAGATAAGCCTGGATCACCGTGCCTACACTGTTGGCGTGACCCGGCCTGCGATGAAGCTCGTGAACGAAATCGAGCGTGCGCTGGGTGTAGGGAGATCCTTCCATATCCACGCGCACAAAGCCCGGGGGGTTCATGCTAGCCGCCTTCGCGACTAACCCGCTGACAAGATCGCGGGCGAGCGCCTCATCCACGTCGAGGCCCATGTGGGTGAGCTTGAGGCTGATGTTGGCATTGAGCCCGTTGGCGGCGATCGCGTCGAGAATCTGGTGGTAAAGTTCGGCGCTCTGGCGAGCTTCGTCGGGATTGGTGACGTTCTCGCCTAAGTTGTCGATGCTGACGGTCATGCCGGCCCGATTGACGGCCTGCGTAACGCGCACTGCGTCGGCGATACCGGTACCGGCGACAAAGCGTCCCGAAACACGCTGCCCGATGGCCGAGCGCTCGGCGAAGTTGCGCATGGAACGGTTTTCAGAAAGATGGACGAAGAAGGCCCTCAACATGGGGGGCTGCCACCTCCGTTGGAATTGGATGGCAAAACAAGGAAAAGGGAGCTTCAGCAACTGCTCTGCAGATCACAGAAGTTTGTATCACAAAAGAAGAGCGCCGGCTGTGACCGGCGCTTTGGGGTTCCCGATTTAGAACTAACGCAGGATCTCTGTATTACAAGAGTCCATCTTCTACCACGTGTATCGAGCAGTGTACGTAATCACCTTCTCCCCATCGGGAGCAACGGAAACGGGGAACTCAATCGTCTGGCTGTTCTTCTTCTGGAAGTCATCCGATTTTGACGTAATCTCCCAGTTCGATCCGCGATAAAGGTGCTCTACCACGCGGATCTGGACCGGCTCTTTCTTATGATTCCGTACACGAATCTCGAAGCTCTCAGTAGCGGTGTTCTGACGCGTTTCGACCGTGTAGTTCGTGCGCTTTCGCTCTCCGGTGAGATCGAAGGCGTTGCCGGTGTAGATGCGAACCTTTTCGTCTTTAGGGGTGTGGTCGATGGTGTTTTCGCCCGTGAATTCAATCTGGCCGTCATTACTGCGGTAAAAGCGGACACGTCCTTTCGGCAAGGGCATCCCGATATGATTCGCTTCCGAGTTCACAAACTCCCGCATCACCCATACCTTGGTATTCGACTCTGTGCCGTAGGAGTGATCGTTGCGGATGTTTTCCCAGTTCCAGCCGCTGTAACGGTTGGAATCAATCCTGGCGCCGTCGTAGATATAAAGCTGCTTCGCTACAACTCCTGATGCGTGAATGAACTCTACCTGCTTCGTCTCGCGATCCCGCAACGTTGTAGTTCGCTGCAGCGTGTAGAGGTGGTATTCGTCGAATGCCTTTTCCGTAACCGGCGGAGCGATGGCGCCGCCGATGCTGTCGGCCGCCACCGCCAGCTTCATGGCAAACTGAGGGTTACCCCGCAATTTGTTGACGTCTCCCGCAATGAGCTTGATCCGGGCATTTTCGAACGCTTTGCCAGTGCGGTTATCCATCGTGATCCAGCCTACGATATCGACGACGTCCCCTTTCTCCGGCGCAACAATGTTGTAGTCGGCCTGCCAACTCATTCCGCCGGTCACGTAGGAGAATTCGGCTGGAAATTTTCCGGCTTTGTCGGTCGCCAGTGTCCATTCCAAACGAGGTTTCAGGATGGTCTCGGCAGCGAGGTCAGGAAATATCGGAAGGCCAGGCAAGCCAAAGCGCAACTGGCCGGCGATCTCGATGATCGGTTCCTCCGCCTGATAAGGCTGGTTGTATCCAATGACGTTGAAGTAGTCCGGACGAACGTATCCGCTGCGAATGATCTTCCCCTTGACGATCGTGTGATCGGGCTGCTCGAAATCAATGGTCCGGCCCTCGTAAAGCGAAAGTAAGGAAGCTTGCGAGATGGGATCGGCGCGATAGTTCTGTTCGAGCACGTTCAGACTGTGCTTGCCGGAAGGGTCGCGCAGGATGACCGAATCC
>DATEJO010000193.1:0-6174 GCA_035277905.1 Candidatus Sulfotelmatobacter sp. | reverse complement strand
GATGGATGGTTCCACACCGGCGATCAAGGTGAACTCGATTCAACCGGCACGTGGCGCATCGTTGGACGTATCAAGAACCTGATAGTTCTTGGATCAGGGCACAAGATTGCGCCAGAAACGGTCGAGGAAGAAATCGCCAGGCATCTGCCGAACGCGCAGCAAGTCGTGATTATCGGCAACGGCCGCGGATATCTCACGGTTCTCGTCACCGGTACCGTCGGCAGCAAAGAAGTGCAGACCGCTTTAGATTCCGTGAATCCGCACCTACCGCATTACAAGCAGGTGCGCGCCTTCCACATCGCGCAAGATGCTTTTTCGATCGATAACGGAATGCTCACCGCGAACGGCAAGCTGAAACGCGACGTGATCGCTGCGCGCATGAAGAATGAAATCGACGACATGTACCGGACGGTGAAGACGGCATGAACACCCCGAATCGTGTGGGCGAAACCATGTCGTGGGAGTTCAAGGAAGGCGTTGTCGAACTTCGTCTACATCGCACTCCATGCAACGAGATAGGCTCCAAATCGCTCGATGAACTCGAATCCTTCTCGAAATATTTGGAAAGCCTCGATCGGTCAGCGCACGCCATCTTGATCTACAGCGACCTGAAATGCGGTTTCTCAGCAGGCGCCGACCTCCGCGAACTGTACGACCGCTCGCAGGCCATGGCAAAAGCTGACGCTGCCAAAGGCGTCCGAGAGTTTCTGGAGCGGATTCACCACGCGCTGAACGTAATCGACGCCTCTCCTCTTACGACTATTGCTGCGGTAAACGGGGTGGTATTCGGCGGTGGATTCGAACTGGCACTAGCCTGCGACCTGATCATTGCCGACAAGACTGCGCGCTTCGCTTTCCCCGAATTGCGTCTCGGACTGATCCCCGGATTCGGCGGCATCCCTCGCCTCAAGCGCGATATCGGCAATGCGGTGGTCAGAGATCTCTTACTCACCGGCCGTAGCTTTAACGCCACGAAAGCCCAGCAGATCGGGCTAGTAAGCCAAGTGGTTTCAGAGGGAGAAGTCCTGCGAGCGGCCCGCGCCACCGCCGTTCAGATCGCCAAATTTGACCGCGGCACCTCGGCAGCAGCAAAACAATTCATCAAGCCAATTCCGCGCGAGGAACTGCAACGCGAGATCGACCTCTTCTGCGAGCTATTTTCGCGCCCAGCCGTGCAGGCCGGACTCAGGAAGTTCGTCGAGTCAAAAGACGCGCAGCCATACTTGCCGTAATCGAATCTGAATTAAAATGACTGCTTATGCCAACAGCTGAAAAGACCCTGGATGAGATCCTCGATCTCGCCTCGGCGCACTTCAAAGTGCCGCGGGAAAAGCTCTCTCCCGACGACGATTTCTTCAAAGCACTCGGGATCGACAGCCTGCAGACGCTCGATCTTCTGACGAAACTGGAAAATCATTTTAATGTCGAACTGCCGGATTACGAACTGCAGGGAGTAACCGACTTCCGCACGCTGGCCGGAAAGATTCAGGCCCGTTTGTAACACAGATTCCGAATGTTGATTGGGAGGGAACAGCCTCCCATCAACCTGGCTCGACTTCGTCAATCAACAATCTACAATCAACAATCAGCAATTTCTCAATGCTCGATCTACGTCAATACACTTGCCTCGGAGCGGCGCTGCGCGATGCGCTAGACCGCTTTTCGTCGGAAGTGTGCTTGATTGAGGCCGAACGCGACCGTGAAAAACTGCGCCTGACCTACTCCGACTTCAAGGAAATGGCGCTGCCGCTGGCGCGTGCGCTGGAAGACGCCGATTTCGACCCAAACGACCGAGCTGCAATCATCATGACGAATCAGTCGAAATGGCTGATCTCGGCATACGCCGTTTTCTATTGCGGAGGCGTCGTCGTCCCCCTCGACTACAAGCTGACTCCTCCTGAGCATCTTCAACTGCTCGCGCATTCCAAAGCCAAGGTTCTGATCGTCGAATATCATCTGTGGCGCGCAATCATGCAGGCGCCGGATTTCCAGAAGATCTCGACCAAAATTGTGCTGGTGACGGAAGCGTCACTTGGCGCCGATCTGGCCGGCGCATTTCGCTGGGAAGATTTCAAGCGCAAAGGCGCGCCAGATTTCGTCATGCGCCAGAAAGACGATGTCGCTTGCATCGTCTATTCCTCGGGCACTGGTGGCCGACCAAAAGGTTGCGTACTGACCCACGAGAACTATCTCGAGCAGTGCCGCTCGTTGACGGCGTGGTACCCGTTCTGGCCAGGCGTGCGTTACCTGAGCATTCTGCCCACGAATCACGCGATCGATTTCATGGTCGGATTCATCGGGCCATTCGTCTGCGGCGCATGCGTCGTTCATCTGCGAACGCTGCGTCCCGAGTTCGTTCGGGATGCCTTTGTCCGGTATCGAATAACCTATGTCTCCCTGGTTCCGATGATCCTCAAGAATCTCGAGCGGGGACTGCGCGCGAAATTTGACGAGTTGCCCAAATGGAAGCGCGGCATCCTGAACACCATGATTTCTGTGAATCGCGCTCTAACGCGCCGTCGGCCGAATGTGAAGCTCAGCCGCATACTGCTGCCAAACATTCACAAGGGTTTCGGTGGAGAACTGCTGGCGCTCATCACGGGCGGCGCGTTCATGGAGCCCTCAACGATGCAGTTCTTCTACGACCTCGGCATCCCCGTTGTGAACGGCTACGGTCTGACTGAAGCCGGAACCGCTCTGACGCTGAATGATCTCAAGCCTTTTCGCGCGGACACAGTCGGTAAGCCGCTGCCCGGAGTCGAACTTCGTATCCTGAATCCTGATGCAGATGGCGTCGGCGAGGTCGCGGTGCAAAGCAAGACGGTGATGTCCCATTACCTCGACGATCCCGAACTGACGCTTGAGACCATCGTCGATGGCTGGCTCCTCACCGGCGATCTCGGACGCTTCGAAAAGCACGGTCATCTTCAACTTTTCGGCCGCAAGAAGAACATGATCGTTACCGAGGGCGGAAAGAATATCTACCCGGAAGATATCGAGACGGTATTCGACGGCTTGCCCGTGAAGGAATACGCGATCTTTGCTGGGAACTATATTTGGCCGAAGAAGGAACTCGGGAAAGAGTCGCTGTTGCTGATCCTGCGCCTTGAACAAAATCAGAAATTGGAACCGGCATTGCTGGAAGACATTGCGGCGCGCAATCGCATGCTCCCCGACTTCAAACGTGTCGGTGGGTATCTCGTCTGGGAAAAAGACTTTCCGCGCACAGCGTCGATGAAAATTAAGCGGCAGGTGCTGGCGGAAGAGATCGGCAAGTCAGTGGAGCGTTCAGCAGTCTCGCAGTTGTGATCGAAAAACGGAACTTCGAATTGGGGCGAAGCTATCTCGCAATCGTGAATCCCGCTGCCGGAGGAGGGAAGAGCCAGAAACTCCTCGGGCCCGCACTCGACCGCCTGCGATCCGGTGGCATACAAGTGGAAATTGCGAACACGCGCGCATCGGGCGACGCCACGCGGATTGCTCGCGAAGCCTACAGACGTGGCATCCGGAACTTCATCGCGGTTGGCGGAGACGGCACTTCCTACGAAGTTGTCAACGGACTTTTCCCCGAATCGATCGGCAAAGAACCGGCCCGGCTAGGATTTCTTCCGCTCGGCACCGGAAATTCATTCTTACGCGACTTCAGCGACAAAGGCGTCGAGTACGCTATCGAATCGATCCTTGCTGACCGTGCCCGTACCTGCGACGTGCTGCGGCTTCGGCATCGTTCCGGCACGATTTACTACATCAATCTGCTCAGCATGGGCTTTTCCGCAGACGTCGCGACATTGCGGGCCCGTCGATTCCCGCATTGGGGGGAGCTTGGTTATTTCACATCCATTTTCCTGACTCTGGCCCGCTTTCATAGACGCCCGTTCCCTGTGCGAGTAGAGTCGCAAGAAGACTTCGACGAGCGGCGTTGTCTTTTCATCACCTTCAACAACAGCAAATTCACCGGCGGGACTATGATGATCGCCCCCAAAGCGGAGGTGAGCGATGGCATGGTCGAATATGTTCGCTGGGGGCCAATCGGGAGACTCGGGCTGATCCGCAATTTGCCCGGGCTCTACGACGGAACTCACATCCAGCATCCCCTTGCCGAGCGTCAAGCCGTGAAACGTGTGGAATTTCAACTCGATCAGCCCGTGGATGTCATGGTCGATGGCGAGGTTTTATCTCTGCATTGTGAGGAACTCGACGTCCTTCCCGGCGCGCTGAGCGTGGTTGCATGAAGCCCGTGATATAAGAAACTATGTCGGAAGAGCGGCGAAAAAAACAGGAAAAGCGGGATGGAGTGAAAGAGAATAGGTCGCGGAAGGGGCTCGCGTACGCGATTATTCTCATCTGTTTCGCGGGTGCCTTCTTCGGGGGCCGCTATTACAAAAGCCATAAGTACGACTCCTTCGCTCAGTGCCTCACGAGCAAAGGAACCAAGATGTATGGTCTGTATTGGTGTCCACACTGCGCCGATCAGAAAGAGATGTTCGGCGCATCCTTCCGAAAAATTGACTATGTTGAGTGCGCGATAAAGGACAAACCGGGCGAGCTGGCTCCCGCATGCAAAGCCGCCGGCGTCAAGCTGTTTCCAAGTTGGCAGTTCGGAAACGAGGCTCCTAAAGAGGGAGTTCTCTCGATGGACGCATTGAGCGATAAAAGCGGGTGCGCCCTGCCTTGAACGCTGCCCGAAACAATATCCTTTTCCTTCTAATCGCTGTTCTTTCACTCGCAGGGGTCGCGGTCTCCGGCGTTTCGTTGCAGAGGCACTATGCAAAGTCCGCCACGAACTTCTGCGACTTCAGCCAGAAATTTAGCTGCGACATCGTAAACCGCAGCGAATATTCGGAAATCCAGGGAATCCCGGTTGCAGGCATTGGAGTCGCCGGATACGCAGCTTTATTCGTGCTGTCGACATTCTGGCGTTCGCGCGCCGAAACGCCAACTCGTCTGCTAATTGCAGCGCTCGCCGGCCTTGCATTCGCTGTATACCTCACTTATATCGAGGCCAGTGTCCTAACCACATGGTGCATCTTATGCGTCGGATCGCTCGTCTTGATCTCGCTGATTGCACTCTTATCGATCACCGTCAAGCTACGAAGCCGGGCCACATGAACCAATTCGCCGTTATATCCTAAGAAATCACTTCGTCTGCAATGGAAGAAATCCCTAAATCTGAATCTTTGCCTTCGGGAGTCTCTGAGGGAGTGATCCGCGTCGAGGCTGCGGCCGGAGACTTGCGCCTGCACGAGTTCAAAAGCCGCACTTTCAAGAACACTCGTTTCCTTCGAGTGTGGTTGCCGCCAGGTTATGACGACCGTGAAAACGATGGAAGGCGATATCCGGTTCTCTATCTCAACGACGGCCAGAATTTGTTTGAGCCTTCTACGTCATTTACCGGTGTGGAATGGCAAGTCGACGAAACGGCAGATCGTCTAGTCCGCGAGGGCGTAATCCCGCCGATGATTATTGTCGGCATTGACAATGCCGGTAAAGACCGCTTTCGCGAATACATGCCGCATCGCTCGATGCAGCCCATGATGCTCCGCGTGCAGGGGCAGAAGTATCCCAACTTTTTGACCAGAGATATCATGCCTTTTATGGCCCGTAACTATCGCGTGGCGACAGGTCCAGAGAATACGGGCTTAGGCGGATCATCTCTCGGTGCTCTGATTTCGCTCTATACCGCCGCCGTGCAGCCCGGATTGATCGGCCACCTGCTTCTGGAGAGTCCCTCGCTCTGGGCGTCGAATCGGCAGATGATCCGGGAGAGTCGAGCGATCAAGCGCTGGCCGGAACGGGTATTCTTGGCGACCGGAACAGCGGAAGCAGGCAGAGAAGATAAAGACCGCAGCATGGTGGATGATGTGCGGGAACTGGCTTCAATTTTCGAGCGAGCTGAACTGGGTGACGATCGGTTTCGCCTTCTGATCGACGACGGAGCAACCCATCACGAGTCCGCCTGGGCAGCACGATTTCCAGATGCTCTGACTTTTCTTTTTGGAACCGGCGGGCGCTAACTTAGACCTGAACCGATCGGGCCTCGGTGCCAACGGCGCAGTGCGAAACATCGTCCGAGCGGACCACGAGCCAAATCTTATATGCGAGTGCAGTCATCGCTATCACTGAAAATTGCACATGCGTCCAGCGCGAAAGAAATCCGATTAACGGAAGAATGTA
>DATEJO010000192.1:0-6785 GCA_035277905.1 Candidatus Sulfotelmatobacter sp. | reverse complement strand
ACAAACTCGTTTTCACCGGGAGTGTGACGACCGGTAAGCGAATCGCGGCTGCGGCCGCGGAGAAGCTGCTTCCAGTGGTGCTTGAGTTGGGAGGAAAAGATCCCATGTTGGTGCTCGATAACGCCGATGTTGATGTGGCGTCAAGCGCTGCTGTGTGGGGAGCTTTCGTCAACGCAGGCCAGGCATGTTTGTCGGTGGAGCGGTGCTATGTGCATCGGAGTTTGTATGAGGCTTTCGCGCGCGCGTGTGCCGAGAAGACGAAGAAACTTCGGGTGGGGAATGGCATGGATTCGCACACGGATGTTGGCCCGATGATTCAGGAGCGGCAGGTGCGGATCGTCGAATCGCATGTCGAAGATGCGAAGGCACGCGGGGCGCGGATTCTGGCCGGCGGTGCGCGATTGCCGGAGATGGGTCCGAATTTTTATGCCCCCACCGTTTTGGCGGACGTCACCCATGATATGCGCATCATGCGGGAAGAGACATTTGGCCCGGTGTTGCCGATCATGGCTTGCGATGATGACGACGAGGCGATCCGGCTGGCCAATGATTCCGAATACGGCCTGGCGGCGAGCGTCTGGACGCGCGATCCGGAGCGCGGGCAGCGGCTGGCGCGTCGAATTCATGCGGGCACGGTCATGGTGAATGATGTCGTGTCGTGCTTCGGGATTAGCGAAGCTCCGCACGGCGGCGTGAAGGCGAGCGGAGTTGGGCGTACTCACGGACGCTTCGGACTCGAAGAGATGGTGCGCGTGAAGTATCTCGATATGGACCGAATGCCCGGGATGAAGAAGGTCTGGTGGCATGGGTACGGCGAGAGTTTCCGGCGGCAGATGGAAGGATTTCTGGACATGCAGTTCGCCCGCGGCATGGGAACACGGGTGCGAGGCGCGCTGCGCGCAGCGGGGATTGTGCGGAAGAAGACACTTTAGCAGGCAGTCGCGCGGGCTTATCGCCTGCACGAGCGGACAGCCGAGGCGGCTGCCCTCACATGTATTCTTTCCAGTTGAATCACTCGTCGAAGCGGTCACCGTGGCTGGGCGGTTGCGAGATCACCAGGAATCGCACAGCAGTGGACGATGGATTGCGAATCTGGTGGCGCGTGCCGGGCAGGATTCGGATGCCGCCTCCGGCGGGAATCAGGATGTTCTCGCCATTCACCTACATCAGGACTTCGCCATTTAGGATGTAGAAGAACTGCTGCGCACAGGCGTGATAATGGCGAACCTCGGCCGCGCCGGGTGGCATAAACTCTTCGATCACGCTGAGATTCCTGTCGCGAACCAGGTGCCAGCCGTCGCAATCCACTCCCCAGCGATAGTGCTCGGCGTTTTCGCGGCTTACGACTGTTGGACCGGCGGGCGAGTTCGCGCCCAGTGTTGCATGCTGCTCCATGTTCTTTCTCCTGGAAAATCAGTGTAATCTGGTCGCCATGAACAGCCCTAATCAGCCGGAAGTTATTTCCAAAGAAAAGCGCGAATTATTGCGTCATACGCTGGCGACTCTCGCCTATCGCAGCGGGAAGGTATTGAGGGACGCTTCTCCAAGCTTCGAAAATTTTGACGCCGGGGCGGGTGTCCGCAAGCCTGCACAGATCCTGGCGCATCTCGGCGACCTGCTCGATTGGGCGCTCTCGATGGCCATGGGAAAACAAGAATGGCACGACTCGAAGCCTCTGGCGTGGGACGATGAGATCGTTCGTTTCTCCGCCGCGCTCAAAAGGCTGGACGACTTCCTCGCCTCCGAGCAGCCGATACATGCTTCCATCGAGAGATTGTTTCAAGGGCCCGTTGCCGATGCACTCACTCATGTCGGGCAGATCGCGATTCTGCGGCGTATGGCAGACACGCCGGTGAAGGGCGAGAATTATTTCGTCGCGGATATTGCAGCGGGACGCGTGGGGCTCGATCAGGCGAAGGCAAAAAAGGAGTTCTGAATCCAGCCGCTACTTCTCGCGGTTGCGATACAGGGATGCGTCCACCTGCTGTGTCATCGCGTCAACATTCAACGAGCTTCCCACGAATTCCGCGAGTTTTTCGCTGACCGATTTTGGATCTTTCAGAACATCGTGATACGGAAGGCGGAGCGCCTTCACGTACGACTTGCCGTCGAGCCAGGCATACACTTCGCGCAGATGTTTCTCGAAAGCTGCGGCCATGGCGGCGGTATTCCCTCCCTCTTTGTAGGTACCGCGGCGGCGCATCATCTGATCCTGCGACGCCAGCACTTCCGGCAGCGGACGTTGCATGAAGATGACGCGGTAATCGTGTCCTGAGGGCAGGGAAAGAAGCAGGCGCGAGATCACCTTCACGACCTTGCCTTCGGCTTCGGCAATGCAGCCGGGATCGTTTGGCAGCTGCTTAATCCGTTCCCATTCGAGATAGCCACGAGGATTGTCGGTGTCGGCCTGCCTCTCGCCGTCGGAGAGAGGCGTCATGCCCCCGGCGACCAGCATTTGCATCATGAGAGACGTTCCGGAGCGGGGAAGACCTGAGACGATCGTGATCATGGAATGTTGTGCTTTGAATCAGTATTTGAAGTGTCAGAGTATCAGAGTGAAAAGCCCCGCGCCGGTTTCGGCCCGGCATTTTCGGTTACAATGACGGCGTAAGGCCGAATCCGGCGGCTCTTGCGCCGCTTGAATGAGGGTACGTCCTTTGGCGACCACCGAAGTTACCGCGTCCGCTTCCGGAAACATCCAGCAGCTTCCCAACCATAAAGTCAGGATCAAGAAGGCCGGCCAGCGCGCCTGCAATGAGAAAGATGAAAAAGGAAAGTTCTGCGGGGGGCATTTGAAACTCTGGTTCTACATGACCGATGTGAAGGAACGCGAGTGTGGCGATGTAGAGAAAGCCTGGGGACCGAAAGCGGAAGTCTATCGCTGCGAAAACTGCAAGGCGCTTTACCTTCCCACTCCTGGGGAGAGCAAGCTAAACGTCGCCGGGCAGGGAATGATTTCGGTTTTCGGACTGACGCTGCCGCCGAAGGAAAAATAACTTATAGCTACTAGCTCCTAGCTTCTAGCTTCTAACCAAAAATCAGTGAAGACTGTGGGATGTGGATCTGGGGATCCGCACAAATTTGAAAACGGCAGGGGTCGCCACACCGTTAGGGGTCGGCATCGGGCATTGTTTAGCCAGGAGCTAGAAGCTAGCAGCTAGAAGCTGCTTTTCCATGAACACCTCCGATCTCATCTACGACTGGAACAAGAACTTTCCGCCAAGTTTGAAGCCTCCCGGGCCAATTCTCTTGAATGACGAGAGTCTGCGCGATGGTTTGCAGTCTCCGTCGGTGCGCGACCCTTCAATTCCCGAGAAGATCGAAATTCTCCATCTGATGGAATCGCTGGGCATCAATGCCCTCGATCTCGGACTGCCCGGTGCAGGCCAGAGGGCGGTCGAAGCTGTGACTGCGCTGGCGCGCGAAATCGACAAGCACCGGATGAAGATTCAGCCGAACTGCGCGGCGCGGACACACGAGAACGATATTCGTCCGATTGCAGAAATTGTGCAGAAAACCGGAGTGCGAATCGAGGCGGCGACATTCATCGGATCGAGCCCGATCCGCCGTTTCACCGAAGGTTGGACCGATGACTTCCTGCTGACGACGACCGAGAAGGCAGTCAAGTACGCCGTGTCTCTTGGCCTCGATGTCATGTACGTCACCGAGGATACGAGCCGCTGCGATCCGGAGACTGTGAAGCGGCTCTATGCGACGGCGATTGAAAGCGGGGCGCGCGCGATCTGCGTCTGCGATACGGCCGGACACGCGACGCCGATGGGCGCGCTGTCATTGGTGCGGTTTGTGATCGAGCAGGTGGTGAAACCTTCGGGCGAAAAAATTCGCGTGGACTGGCATGGACATAGCGATCGCGGGCTCTCGATCGCCAACTCAATGGCCGCGATTGTCGCGGGGGCAAATTGTGTACATGGGTGCGCCATCGGCCTGGGCGAGCGTGTCGGCAACACCCAGATCGACCAGATGCTGGTCAATCTCAAACTGATGGACATCGCGCCGTGGGCGCAGCAGGATCTCACCAAGCTCAAGCATTACTGCCAGGCGGTGTCGCGGGCGACGGGCGTGCCGATTCCGGCGAATTATCCTGTGGTCGGCGACGACGCGTTTCGCACAGCAACCGGAGTTCATGCCGCAGCGATCATCAAGGCCTATCACAAGAACGACATTGTGCTCGCCAACACTGTATATTCCGGCGTCCCGTCGCATGTCTTCGGGCTTGATCAGATCATCGACGTCGGCCCGATGAGCGGCAAATCGAATGTGCTGTTCTGGCTGGAGCGGCACGGCATTCCCGCCTCGGATGACGTCGTGGATCGCATCTATCAGCGCGCGAAGAAAAGCGATCACACGCTGACGGAAGAAGAAATCATGGAATGCGTACAGGAACCTTTGCCAAAGCATTGATCGCCTTGCCCGGCCGCGCATTGTTTCGCATCCCGAAAAATGACCTGGACTGAAATCCTTGGCTTCGTCACCGGCGCCGCATCGGTTTTGCTGGCTGTCCGCGAGAGTGCCTGGAACTGGCCAGTCGGCATCGCTAACAACATTTTCTTTCTGATTCTCTTCTGGAAAGCGAAGCTGTATGCCGACGCCATTCTGCAAATCGTTTATATCGTCATTTCCATCTTTGGTTGGTGGAACTGGGTGCGCGGCGGCGCCGGCCACACGCAACTGCCGATCAGCAAGACGGCGGCGCGATCTGCAATCTTCCTCGCAGTGGTCACAGTGGCCGCAACGGCGCTAATGGCGGCGGTCCTGCACCGTTACACCGATAGCGTCGTGCCTTTCTGGGATGGCCTCACCACAGCGCTGAGCCTCACCGCGCAGTACATGCTGAGCCGCAAGCTCCTCGAAAACTGGTGGGTCTGGATGACCGCCGACGTCATTTACATCGCCCTGTATTGCTACAAGTCTCTGTATCTTACTGGCGTGTTGTATGCCCTGTTTCTCGCAATGTGCATCGTTGGATATGCGGGCTGGCGCAAGTCGCTCGCGCTCAAGGCAGTTCCGGTGGAGGAGCCCGCATTGTGATTCGCGGACTCGTCATCGGCAAGTTCTACCCGCCTCACCGCGGCCACAAATTCCTGATTGAGACTGCGCTGGCACAGGTCGATCATCTCGACGTTTTGATCTGCGCTCGCTCGGACCAAACGATTTCAGGGGAACTCCGCGCCCAATGGCTCCGCGAGATCCACCCTCGCGCTTTTGTGCGAGCGATCGACGACCCCGGTCGCGACGACGATTCCGAGTTCTGGGCCAGCTATACAAAGCGGTTGCTCGGGCGAGCGCCGGATGTCGTCTTCACGTCAGAGGATTATGGCGAGGCCTACGCACGCTTCCTCGGATGCCGTCATGTCATGGTGGACCGCGAGCGCTCCCATGTGCCGGTTTCCGGCCGCGCGATCCGTTCTGCGCCCCTCGATCACTGGGAATATCTCGAACCTTGTGTGCGTGCCTATTTCGCCCGCCGCGTCTGTGTGGTGGGAGCGGAGTCGACCGGAACCACCACGTTGGCCCAGGATCTGGCGAGGCGTTACAGCACTGCGTGGGTGCCAGAATTCGGCCGCGAATATTGCGAGCGCCTGCAAGCCGCAAACATCGATCTGTGGACCTACCAGTGGCGCACGGAAGAGTTCACCGAGATTGCCCGGCGGCAGCAGGAAATGGAGAATCGCCTCGCGCGCGAGGCGAATCGCATCCTCATCTGCGATACCGACGTTCTGGCCACCAGCATTTGGCACGAGCGCTACATCGGCAATCGATCGCCCGAGGTCGAAGCAATCATCCACGAGTCTCGCCATGATCTCTACCTGCTTACTGACTGCGATATCCCCTTCGTGCAAGATGGCCTGCGCGACGGCGAGACCATCCGGCAGTGGATGACACGGCGTTTCGAAGAAGTTCTGGATGAGAAGCGGCTTTTTTGGGTGAAAGTCTCAGGATCGAGAGAGCAGCGCCTGAAGCGCTCGACCGTTGAAGTGGACAAATTGCTGCTCAGTCACAGCATCAACAAATTCACGGGATCGACGCCTGCATTGTAAACTGACGTTCACCCATGAGCTTGGCACATTCGCATCACGCCATCCTTGGCGCCGGCGGCGTCGGTGGATTGATGGCCGTCTGCTTCGCGAAACTCGGCGATTCCGTCACGCTTGTTGTTAGAGCCGAATCCCTTGCGCAATATCCGGAGCAACTTCAGTTGGAAAGCCCGTTCGGGAACTTTCACGTTCCGATTACAAAATCCGCCGAAGTTCCGCCGTGCGATGTTCTATGGTTTACAGTCAAGGCTACGCAACTGGACGGCGCTCTGAAGGCCGTTACGAGGCCCGAGGCGGTCGGAGCAATCGTGCCCCTTCTGAACGGAATCGATCACGTGGCTCTGCTAAGAGCGAGGTACGGAGCTGAGAAAGTCATCCCGGCCACAATTGCGGTCGAGACCGAACGCGTCTCGCCGGCGCACATCGTGCATCGTTCTCCATTCGCACGGCTGAGCATGTTGTCCCGCGGGCGGGATCTGCTCGGCGAGACAATCGAGGGCCTTGGGAAAATCGGCTTTGAGTGCCGCTTCGTCGATGATGAATCTACGCTCATGTGGAGCAAGCTGGTTTTTCTGGCTCCATTCGCGTTGTCGACAACCGCTGCGGGCCAGCCGATCGGCGGTGTTCTGAGCGATCCGGGGCGACGAGACCTTGCCGTCGGATGCGTGCGCGAGGCGTGTGCTGTTGCCGCGGCCGAGGGGGCAAAAGTGGACCCAAATGCGATCATCG
>DATEJO010000191.1:0-22698 GCA_035277905.1 Candidatus Sulfotelmatobacter sp. | reverse complement strand
AGGCTGCGAATGGAGGCGATGATTATCGCCTTCGGGTCGAACATGCTCAGGTGACGAATTTTGCCCAAATTGCTGAGTTCAAGCAGCTGAAAGTAATCGCCTCCATGCAGCCGAGTCATGTCCTGACCGATATGCGTTGGGCGCAGGATCGGCTTGGACCGAAGCGGGCCGCGACCTCCTATGCCTGGCTTTCTTTCTTGAACAAGGGCGTACCGCTCGCGTTCGGCACGGATTATCCGGTGGAACCCGTTACGCCGTTTCGGGGGCTGTATACGGCGGTGACGCGAAAAAGCGAAAACGGAAAACAGGAGTATTTTCCCGAGCAGCGATTAACGATGGATCAGGCAATTGCCGCTTACACGACAGGTTCGGCCTTCGCTGAGTTCGAGGAAAAAGAGAAGGGAAAACTGGTTCCCGGAATGCTTGCTGATTTTGTGGTACTGGATCGCGATGTCACGGCGGTTTCGCCGGAGAAGGTCCTTGGGACCAAGGTTCTTCGCACTGTGGTCGGCGGAAAGACGGTTTATGAGGCGAAGTAAGACCGACCTGCGGGCAAGCGCGGCATTGAGGATGGCAGCGCAGGCTTCGGGTGCACCATCTCCCGCATTTTGAGCCAATTACAAATTTACTCTCCATCAAACGCTTTTGCTGGTTCGTGCGTCTAATGACCTAACTAGCGGGCTCTTTAAGGGGCAGTTTTGGCCTTCCCAAGTCACGGATCTCGTTTGGATCAATAGGTATACTATTAGGGTTTACCAGTTCTGGAGGAAAGTCGACTTATGGATTCGGGCGCAATGTGGATGCGCATAAAGACGCGTGGGTGGGTCTACACGCTCAGTATCCTGGCAACGCTCTCGCTGGGGATTCTCATTGGAACGGTGATCTCATACGGGGTCAAGGGCAAAGAGGGACAGAGCCGCGAAGTGGCGCCGCTCACCATGCCTTCTCCGCAGCAGATGTCCAACACGTTTTCGCAAATCGCGAAACAGCTGGAACCGAGCGTCGTAAACATCAACACGGAATCGACAATTAAGACCATTCATCGGCGCCGCGGCGGTAACGGTGATGACGAGGACGATGGCGGCGGGATGGAAGATTTCTTCAATCACTTTTTCGGCGCTCCCGGTGGGCAGGGTCAGGGTGGTCCTGGGGGGCCGGATGGTGGCGGATCGATTCGAGAACGATCGCTTGGATCCGGCGTAGTTGTTGATGCGAAGGGCTACATCCTTACCAACCGTCACGTGATCGAAAAGGCAGACCGGATTCGCGTTCGGTTTGTGGATGATGCTCCCGGTGTTCAGCATGACGCGAAGGTGATTGGAAGCGATCAGGAAACGGATCTCGCGGTTATCAAGGTGGATATGGACCGCGCGCTTCCCGTTGCGAAAATGGGCAACTCCGACAGCATGCAGGTAGGCGACTGGGTCCTGGCGATCGGCAGCCCGTTCGGGCAGGCCGGAACCGTGACGGCAGGAATCGTTTCTGCCAAGGGACGGGACATTGTTCCGCAGAGGCAGTTTCAGTCATTCATCCAGACCGATGCTGCTATCAATCCCGGAAACTCGGGCGGTCCGCTCGTCAACATGAACGGCGAAGTCATCGGCATCAACACCGCGATTCTGAGCGAAACGAACGCCTATGCGGGAATCGGCTTCGCGTTGCCTTCGAAGACGGTAATCGATGTCTACAACCAGTTGACCGGGCCGGAGCATAAAGTGTCTCGCGGTTCGATCGGAATCATGTTCGACCAGGTCGAGAATCCGGCAATCGCGCGCGTTTATGGTACAGGCACCGGAGTCACGATTTCGAGCGTGGTGGCCGGCAGCCCGGCAGATCAGGCTGGGTTGAAAGTTGGCGACACGATTACCTCGGTCGATGGAAAGAAGGTCATCAAGGGTTCGGATCTGGTGGATTACATTGCTTCGCGGAAGCCTGGAACCAAGATCGATCTCGGCTTCATCCGCAATGGTAAGACACAGCAAGCCACGGTGGTCACCGCGGATCGTGCCAAACTCTTTGCTGCACGCCTTGGTGAAGATCAGGGTAACGATGACGAGAACACTCCCAAGCAGAGCAAGTTCGGCATCACGGTACGCAAGATCACGCCGGAGATGGCCGACCGGCTCGATATGGAATCGGGTAAGGGCGTCATCGTGCAGGACGTGAAGCCAGGTTCGTTCGCGGAAGATATCAATCTGGCCCGCGGAGACATCATCCTGCAAATTAACAAGCAGCCCGTGAACAGTGAGGAAGATTTCGGCCGGATCGAGTCGAGTCTGAAGAGCGGACAGGATGTTGTGTTCCTGGTTCGCCAGCGCGGAACGACGCGGCAGGATGGAACCATCTTCCTGGCCGGTACACTTCCGTAACGCAGTTCTGCCCAGCGGGGACTGGCACTGTACTCGATAATCGAGGATGATGACAGTGCCGGTCGTCGTTGGGCATTTTCTTTTTACGCTGGAGCAGATTCGCGGTGATTCGCCGAGACAAAAATTCAGGCAGGAGATTGAGCCCGATTTGTGGCTTGATCGTGGCTTGCGCGCTCATTCCGTTTGCGGGCGCGCGTCAGAGTTCTGCTCCTGATTCGGCAGCCAGGAAGCCGGCAACCTCGAAAACAACACACAAACATCACACAGCCGCTGCGAAGACTTCGTCGTCTACTCATTCAGCTTCCAAGCGATCGACGAAATATTCGTCACGCAGAAAAAAATCATCCCGCCTCCGCGGACAACAGAAGATTGATTCGGAGCGGGCGGAAGCGATCCAGGAAGCCCTGATCCGCGAGCATTATCTTACTGGAGAGCCTTCAGGTACCTGGAATCAGGCCAGTGAAGATGCGATGCGGCGTTATCAGGCGGACAATGGCTGGCAGAGCAAGACCGTTCCGGATTCGCGTGCGTTGATCAAGCTGGGATTAGGGCCAAGCAAAGATCATCTGCTCAATCCGGAGAGCGCGATGACGACCGTTCCTGATCCGCCGAAATCGCAGCCGTTGGCACCGACATCCACAAGTCCTAGCCCGGTGGCGCAGCCTGTGACGCCTGCCGCGCCGACTACAACTCCAGCGTCCACCCAGTCCACCGACCCGCAGAGATAAGCAATCAGCATTCAGCCGTCAGCATTCAGCCAATGACAGTCGATCCCTCGAATAGACCTGATCTATAGGGGAGAATTGCGGAGCTTCGTCGCGGATGCGATTGGCTAACGACTGGTCACTATCCACTAATCGCTATCTGCTTTTCCGATAGCTCGTCAGTTGCGGCGCGGGAAAGTACGGCAGCGGTTCGTCGTTGATGATCGCGCGCGGATTTGTTTCTACCAGGGCATTGGCAATTTCTTCGCCACAGATTTCAGCAGCAGCGTCTCTGGCACTCGAGAGAATCGGTACGCGTTTTTCTAAATCGTGCGCGTCGGTTGCCAGCACGTGCACCGATTGACGCTCGATTAACCAGTGCGACGCCCGCCGGCTGCGGTCGCCCCAGAATCCGGTCAGTGAAGAGCCGGTTACCTGAACGACGCATCCCTGTTCGGCCCATTCCACAACACGCTGCAGATTTTCGCGCAGAATCGGATTCCGCTCGGGATGCGTAATGACGGGGATCATCCCGCAATCGCCCAACTTTTGAAATGAGTCGGAACTATGCTGAGGCACGCTGTAGTTGCTGAATTCCACCAACAGGTAGCGAGTGTCGTTGATGACGTAGCGCGTCGGATGCGCTATCGCGTCCTGTATGTTCTCGTAAGAGAGGTGGAAGTCGCAGCCCAGGCCGATCTTCAGCGAATCGCCGACCTGATCCTGCACGCGGGCGACGATTCCTTTCAGCACCTCGCGGTCGTAATGGTAGCGTTCGTTGGCGTGGGGCGTGGCCACCATGTGCGTGATGCCGTCGGCCGCGGCACGCCGGCACATCTCAATGGAGACATCCCAGGCCTTCGGCCCGTCATCGACTTCCGGAAGAATGTGAGAGTGTATGTCGACCACGATTGTAGGAACACCGGCGCGTCCGCGGTGTTGCTTAAAGTTCGATTTAAACAGATTCGGTGGGAAAGAGGAAGATGAACCGAGGCACCGAGTACCTCTCGCCGCTGATCAATCAAGCGCGTCCGTAGCGTTCCTGAATGAACTCCGCAATCCCAGCGTACGCTTTCGTCAGCGTCTCTTCGTCGGGCAGGAACACGATGCGGAAGTGCTGCGTCCCTGGTTTCTGGCCAAAGCCTGATCCGTGGACGACCATCACGTGCTTCTGGCGGATCAGTTCCTTCACGAAGATCTCATCGCTCTCCGGTATGTCGATGCGCGGGTAGGCGTAGAACGCCCCGCGCGGAGCAACGCAGCTCACGCGAGGGGTTGACTCGCACCATTTCTGGGTGAGGTCGCGGCGCGAGCGCAGCTTCCGCTGTACTTCGATCAGATGATCCTGCGGACCTTCCAAGGCGGCCTTGATCGCGTACTGCTCGGGATGATTCGCGCACAGGCGCGCCCGCAGCAGACGGTGAACGCCTTCGCAATACGCCTTCACGGTAGCCGCATCTCCGGAGACGATGCCCCATCCGATGCGCCATCCAGGAACGAGGTAGTTCTTCGACATGCCTCCGAATGTAACGCAGGGCACGTCCGGCGCCACTGAGGCGAACGCAATGTGCGGTGTGCCGTCGAGGATCAGCTTGTCGTAGATTTCGTCGGAGAAGACTATGAGGTTATGGCGCCGCGCTAACTCCGCTACGTCTTCGAGCATCTCGCGCGTGCAGAGCGATCCCGTCGGATTGTTGGGATTGATCAGAACAATCCCGCGCGTCTGCGGAGTGATCTTGCGCTTGATGTCGGCCAGTTCGGGCTGCCAGCCGTCGTCTTCGTTCAGATCGTATGTATTGAGCCGATTGCCGAGCTTGCACAACACGGCGGAATAAAGGGGATAATCGGGACTCGGGGTCAGAACATCTTCGCCCGGATTCACCAGCGCCGAAAGACAAAGATCAACAGTTTCGCTTACGCCTGAGGTGACAAAGACATCGCGCACCGTCGTAATGCCTTTGCGCCCCGCTTCGCCACGAATGGCTTCGAGAGCCTCGGGTATGCCGTCGGACGGCGCATAACCGTTTTTGCCATCTCGCATGGCTTTGTACACGGCTTCGACGATGTGAGGTGGCGTCTGAAAGTCGAAATTCAAGGGGTCGCCGACATTCAGCGGAAGGACCCTGTGTCCCTGGCGGATGACTTCGTCGGCGACGCAAGCCAGATCGCGGATGGCGTATCGGACATTGTTGAGGCGGGAGGCGGAAGAAATCTCGTGGGTTGGACTGATTGTGGTCATACGAACCTCGCCCGCTTTGAGCTGGGGCCAAGAAGAGATTCTAAATGTTGGAGAAGCGGGAAAGTGTCAGAAAATGCGTTCGAATCGCCGTGGTTGTTGGAAGAGTGGGACTATCGTTGAGTGGCGTTGAAGTTGAATACGACTTCTTCCACGGTCTGAGCCGGCCCGGGGGCATACTTCCAGTGCATGACTGCCTGTGCCGCATACTGGCAGAGCATGGGATTGCCGCCCTTGACTTCAACTTTCGAAACCGTGCCGTTTGCGAGTACCGTGGCATCCAGGCGAACCTGTCCTTCAAAACGCCCGTTCTTCAGAACCGCGGGATATTCCGGCTCGACCATCGAAATTACCTTGCGATGAACTGCTTTAGGTGTGCTTTGGGCGTGTACCGCAGGAGGCACGACGAGAACTGTGCAGAATACGAGTGCTGCGGCGCAGGCAGAAAGGCACCAGCGCAAGCTGGCAGGAATTGGGCAGCTGGGATGGAGACGCTCGTTCACGAGGCAACCCGCAACTAGTGATGTTGAGACTGGGGAAGCCTCACCCCACCAAGTTAGGACGCTAAGTAATGGCGGGCAAGATTACCGACGTACCTGTATGAAAGGAAGTGGTTGGTGACTAGTGATCAGTGTGCTGCCCTGAACCAGCATTTCGTATAAAGACCCAAACTTGAGGCCCTCAGCGGCTGAAGCCCGCATCTCTGTTAAGCTCCGGCGGCACGGCTAAAAAGCGGTGCCCTTCCACGAAACCATTCCTAGGATTGCTCCAGTCACTATCCACTGCTCACTATCCACTGCTCACTAACCACTGAGCTTTAGTCCTCGCGGTCGATCTGTGCCTTCTGTAGCTTGTCGGAATAGTCGACGTACACGGACTTCCACTCCGTGTAGAACTCGATCGCTCCGATGCCGCCTTCGCGATGGCCATTGCCGGTAGCTTTAGTGCCGCCAAAAGGCAGATGAACCTCTGCGCCGATCGTCGGCGCATTGATGTAAGTAATCCCCGCATATAGGTCGCGAATTGCCGAGAAGGCCTTGTTCACATCTTTCGTGTAGAGAGCGGACGAGAGGCCGTACTCGATTCCATTGGCGATCTCAATCGCATCGCTCATATCGTCGCAAGGAATAATCGAAACGACGGGACCAAAAATCTCTTCCTGCGCGATGCGCATCTTCGGATCGACATCCGAGAACACTGTCGGCTCCATGAACCATCCGTACTGGTATTCGCCTTTATCGAGGCGGTTTCCGCCGCAGAGCAGCTTCGCTCCCTCGTTCTTGCCGATTTCGACGTAGCTCAGATCGGTCTGGAGTTGCCGCTCGTTGATCGCCGGGCCCATCTGAACGGTTTCATCAAGTCCGTTGCCAACTTTGAGTTTCTTTGCGCGATCGACGAGACGTTCCACAAACTCACGATAAACGCCCTTCTGCACAATGATGCGGCTGGTCGCGGTGCAGCGCTGTCCGGTGGTGCCGAACGCTCCCCAGAGACCTCCCTCAATGGCGAGATCGAGATTCGCGTCATCGAGCACGATCATCGGATTCTTTCCGCCGAGTTCGAGCGAGCAATGCTTGAAGCTTTGGGCGGCGATGCCCCCAACAATCTTTCCGACGGCTGACGATCCGGTAAGCGAAACGGCGCGCACGTCCGGATGCTCGGCGATAGGTGTGCCCACGTCTGCTCCAAAGCCCGTCACAATGTTGATCACGCCCTTCGGCAAACCTGCATCAGTCAGAGCGCGAACGAGATTGAACGTCGAAAGCGGAGTGTCCTGCGCGGGCTTGATGACGCAGGTATTGCCGCACACAACTGCGGGCAGCAGCTTCCAGGACGAAATCGCCATCGGGAAGTTCCACGGCGTAATCATTCCGCAGATTCCGAGGGGCTGGCGGACTGCCATCGCAAACTTATTGGGCATTTCTGATGGGACGGTTGGCCCGAAGAGGCGGCGTCCTTCACCGGCGTTGTAATAGCCTGCGTCGATGGCTTCCTGCACATCGCCGCGAGTTTCGGCGAGCACCTTGCCCATCTCACGGGTCATGTCGCGCGCGTACTCCTCTTTACACTCGATCAGAATCTCGGCGGCGCGGAAGACGACTTCGGCACGCCGCGGAGCCGGCACCAGGCGCCATTTCGCGAAAGCGCGCTTTGCCGCCTCGACGGCGGTATTGACATCAGCCTTGCCGGATTTCTGAAAGATGCCGACCAGATCGCGGGTATCGGCGGGATTGCGATTTTCGAATGTCTCCCCCGTGGTCGATTCGACCCAGTCTCCATCAATGAAGTTCTTGAAGACTCGTGTCTGCGTGTCGCTGAGCGTGGCGGGAGCGGTAAAAGTATCGGTAGCCATAGATGTCTCCTGATGAATGCCCAAACCTTTTGATGCTACAACCTGTGGGTAAGGAGCGGCAAGGGAAGGGCTACCGCCAGCGCTTTAGCTGGGGCCACAATTGGCTCAGCGTTCCGAACTTCGCTCCGCGGCAGATGTAGACGCTGATCTCCGACTCGAGAGCCCACGGATTGTCTGCCGAGTTGCCGACATAGTCGACCTGTTGGAACAGTTCTTCCAATCTTTCTCTCCGATCCCCCAGAACGATCATGCAATTTCCCGAATAGCCGCGAGGTCCCCAGAGCCAATACGTCCGGTCGCCGCTTAGTGCGGGAGGCAGGCCATAATGCGGGCCGAAGAAATCAATGGCTCCCGCCTGTCCGTAATCCTGGGCGAAGATCGCGCAGTGCCGGCGTTCTTCTGCAGGAATCCGGTTCCATGCGACGACCGCCTCGTCGGCGATCTCTTTCCATCCGAATTGGTCGGCGTACCACTGCGGCAGAGCCGCCCGCATATGCGAGTACTCATTCACCGGAAGTTTGAACGGCAGAGTCTTCGTGTAGGCGAGGAAGTGTTCGGGCGAGAACACAGGAATAACAATCGGTGCGAGATGAACTCCGCTGGCCAATAAGGTGATCGCAACGGTGGGCTTCAACCACTGCAGCCTCGGCTTCGCAGTCTGGGGACGGTCGAGCCAGAACTCAAAGGCCACTGCACCTGCGGCGAGCAGCATGGGATAGATGGGGGTGAGGTAGTAATTCTTCCCGTGCAGTAAGAAAAAGGTTGTGTAGGAGACTACATAGCTCCATCCGAGGATTCGATAGGGACGAAGATTCGCCCAGAAAAGCAAGGCGAAGAGACCACCCAACCAGATGGGTGCGGTAATCGGATTCATTACCAACAACTGCTGGAAGAAAAACTGTGCTGGGCCCCAGACAACATCGCGACCCTCGGCGCGAATGTTGTGCATGAGCTGCAGAAATGGCCAGTGGTAGTGAATGTTCCACAACACGTTCGGCAAGAAAATCAGGAAGGCGGCAACACCGCCGAGCCAAAGCCACTTGTCAAGAAATAGTTTTCGCTGCGAAGTGAGCAAGAGTCCGATGACGACACCGAAGCCAAAGATCGCAATGGAATACTTTTCTTCGAGCCCGAGTCCGGCGACGACTCCAAACCAGAGCAGGTAGCGGGGATCGTCGCGCTTGATGGCGAGAATCAGGAAATATGCGCAGCCCATCCATAAGTTCGGTTCGAGGCAGTTCGTGCCGAGCAGGCTCCCGTTCGAAAGGTACTGCGGATTGACTAGGATGCAGACCGCACTCAGCAGCAGGGCAAAGCGGCGTCCGCCGAACTCCCGCGCTAGTACTGCCGTTTGAACGATCAGAAATGACGAAGCCAGCGCTGGAATAAACCTTATGCTACGAAGGGAGTCTCCCAGAACGGCGCGGCAAATGTAAATGAGAAAGGGAATCAGAGGCGGTTGATCGACGTATCCCCATTGCAGGTGATTGCCGCACGATATGTAGTCGAACTCGTCGCGAAAATATCCGTAGCGGTTGTTGAAGTAGATATGAAGGAGGAGCTTGGCCAGAGCAATTCCCCAGATCAGAAGCATCGTGCTGTCGAATCGAGACTGCTTCTGAGGATCAACAGCTACAGTCATGCTGGAGCCGGCTGCCATGCGGAAGGGAAAGAATAGCTGACAGTTGGGAAAGCTGCCAGAAGCATGGAGCGGATTTTATGGACGGGGGCTTTAGGTTTTGACGAGGTTCTCCCGGGTGGCGGAAGAGACCTCGTCTTTGCCGTAGAAGGTTGTAGCTCGGCGGTTCTAGCGCATATCAGTTCCGGTCGCGTAGTTTTCTCCGCGGCCGGTGACTCGATTGCCGATATCCTGAACCTTGTCCGTGATGGTGTCGCGAAGCTCCGCTCCGCTGGAAGGAGCGAGCAAAATGCCGACTCCGACTCCAACGCCAATGCCGGCGGTAAAGCTCAACAGACTCCGAAGCGTGTGGCTTTCATGCAGGGTAAGTGTGTCTCGCGCATTATCAGCGAAGTCGCTGGCGCGGTCGGAAACGCGCTCCACCTGATCCGCGGTCTGATCCATCACGTAAATCGCCGTTTTCAAAGCCGACTTGATGAGCTTGCTCAGTTTCATAAGAAATCATTCCTTTCAATCGCAGGCGAAAAGCCTGCTTGATTGCGAATACAACGTGAGTTCGCTGGGCCCGATTCAGAAATCGCTCATCGGTCCGGTGTCTTGGTCAAAATACCTTTTGTCACAGTAAGAGTGAATTTCTGGATTGTCATTAGGGAAAACCTTGTACTCAGGAGGGAAGCTGTTTGTATAACGCTGGCCCGTGTCGAGCTTAAGCAACCCATTCCCAAGTATTGCAAATCTAATTCGCAATTCTTCTCGCTCCCGGAGTGCGACCACGCCATCTTTCAACAAAATCCTACGAAGATGCTTGATTCTCACCACATCGGCGCTGTTCTGGATAGTCCCGGCGTTCGCCACGCTCGGGGAAGATGTATCCACGGTTAGGGCCGATCAGGTTCGGATTCAGGCTACTGAAACGATTACCCGGAAATCGGCGTACACCGTTCACGAACTGCAATCAGCTTCGGGGGTGGCTGTCCGCGAGTACGTTTCATCTGCCGGCAAGGTCTTCGCTGTCGCCTGGCACGGCCCTACGATGCCTGATTTGAAGCAGTTGCTGGGATCTCATTTCCAGGAATATCAGCAAGCTTTGCAAGCCCAAGGTCAAAGGGCCCGGCGCGGTCCGATCTTCGTTGAATTGCCGAATCTTGTGATTCACCTTGGGGGGCACATGCGGGATTTTGTGGGGCACGCTTATCTTCCGGACCAAATGCCTTCCGGTGTGAGGGCGGAGGAGATTCGTTGAAACTGCCTTCTCATCGATTCTCCTGCCTGGCGTGCATTCTGGCGATCGCCGCTGTTTGCGTCAGTTGCGGTGGCACCAGCCACACGAGCACCACGGCGAGCACGATCACGGCCTCCGGGACAAACGTGCAGACAATTACGGTAAACTCCGGCCCGGCGGGCAACTATGCCAACGGGCTATTCACGAGTCTGACAGTTTGTGTTCCATCGAGCTCGACGTGCCAGACGGTGAACAACGTCCTGGTGGACACCGGATCATACGGCCTGCGGTTGCTCTCTTCGGCGGGCGGCGGGGCATTGACACTATCGCTGCCTCAACAAAAAAGCGGTTCGGGCGGAAGTATCGGAGAATGCGCGGGCTTCGTCAGCGGATATACCTGGGGTCCCGTGGTATCGGCCGATATCTCCATAGCGGGGGAACGTGCCAGCAATGTTCCAGTCCAGGTCATCGATCCCACGTTCAACACTGTGCCGAGCGCCTGTCAGAATAGTGGCGTTCCGGAAAACGACACCCTGCAAACTCTCGGCGCGAATGGAATTCTGGGCGTTGGACCTTATGTCCAGGACTGCGGCGGCGCATGCGAACAAGGTGGAGCGCAAAATCCCGGGCTGTATTATGCCTGCGCCTCGTCGAATTGCCAGGTGACCATCGAAACCCTCGCACAACAGGTGCAGAATCCTGTGGCCATGTTTGCCAGCGACAACAACGGAGTCGTGATCGAGTTGCCCTCAGTTTCGGGAAGCGCGCCCACCGTGAGTGGATCGATGGTCTTCGGCATAGGCACCCAAAGCAACAATAGCCTCGGCAGTGCCATCGTTTTTCCTCTTGATTCGAGCGGTGAGTTCAACACGACATACAAAGGACAGTCTTACGCGGCGTTCGTCGATAGCGGCTCGAACGCGATATTCTTCCTCAATCAAACAACGACTGGGATGCCGGTGTGTTCCGATAATTCGGGCTTTTATTGTCCCGGCTCACAAATGAGCGAATCGGCCACGACCACTTCGGGCGGCACCTCGTCAAAGGTGAGTTTCAGCGTCGTTAGCGCCGACTCGCTTTTCGCAAACAGAGTCAACTACGTCTTCAGCACTCTGGCTGGACCCAATCCGGGGATCTTCGACTGGGGGCTGCCCTTCTTCTACGGACGCAACGTTTATACCGCGATCGAAGCGCGCTCAACGCCGGCGGGCGCCGGGCCTTTCTGGGCCTACTAGGTTCCATACCAAGGCGGGTTTGACAACCGTCTTTTGTAGATTCACATCCAAGCATCCTCCATGACCGAGCCTACGCATCGGGTTGCGCCGGAGACTTCGTCGGGACCTTTGAAAATTCCCGCCGACCAGGAACTGCTGTTCCGCGAAGTTCTTCAGCTTTTCGAACTCTGGAAGATTCCGTACGCGGTTGCGGGTGCATTTGCCATGCAGCAGCACACGGGAATTTTCCGCGACACAAAGGATCTGGATCTCTTCCTGACTGCGGAGAGTGCTACGGTTGCGCTTGGCCTGCTGCAAAGGGCTGGGTTCGACTGCGAAATCTGCGATCCGGTGTGGCTGTTCAAGGCGAAGCGCGGGGAATACTTTGTCGATCTGATCACCGGCATGAGCAACGCCACCATCGTGGTCGATGATTCGTGGATTCGCCGCGCTAGGCCCGCAATTGTGTACGACGTGCGTACCTGTGTCCTTGCCGCTGAGGAACTTCTGGCTTCGAAGCTGTTTGTGACGCGTCGCGAGCGATTCGACGGCGCCGATATTGCGCACATTATTTACGGAACTCGTGGCGAACTCGACTGGGCGCGCATTCTGCAGTTGGCTGGCGACAACTGGGAAATGCTGCTCTGGGCTCTCGTATTGTTTCGATATGTGTATCCAGGGCAGACCAGTTTTGTGCCCCTCGATCTATGGCGCGACCTGCTGCAACGATTCGAGAACCTGGTTTCTCAGCCAGATCCAACCGCGGAGTTCCGGGGAAGTTTGATCGACGAAAAAATGTTCGCAATCGATTTGAATGAATGGGGACTCAATAATCTGATGCAGCTTTATCGCGAACGCCGGATGCGGAGTCTGTCGACGATTTGCAAGAACCAATGAGAATCGCAGCTACCGCCGATCTGCATTTTTCCGCTTCGCGGCATAGCGCTCTGCACGATCAGTTGAGCCGCGTGCGAGGCGAAGCCGACGTTCTCGTTCTGGCGGGCGATCTCACGAATTACGGTACCCGGGAGGAGATGGAGCCGCTTCTGAATGTCGTTGTGCGGTCCCGCATTCCGACCGTCGCCGTTCTCGGCAACCATGACTATGAAAGCGGCAAGCAAGACGACTTGATGCGCATGATGGAAGAGTCCGGCATCAAGATCCTCGACGGCACGGCTTACGAGCGCGACGGCGTCGGATTCGCTGGCACGAAAGGATTCGTGGGAGGTTTTGGGCGCGGCGTGCTGACCGCGTTCGGCGAGCCGGAGATCAAGCATTTTGTGCAGGCGTCGGTTGACGAGGCGCTGAAGCTCGAACGCGCGATGGCGCAACTTCGCACGCCCAAACGTGTGGTGGTGATTCACTATTCGCCGATCGCCACAACCGTGCAGGGCGAAGCGGCCGAAATCTTTCCGTTCATGGGAACTTCGCGGCTGGCCGAGGTTGTCGATCGCCACGGCGCCGATTTAGTGGTACACGGCCACGCTCACCATGGACAGCTGGAAGGGAAGACGCCGGGCGGAGCTCCTGTGTACAACGTCGCCATCACGTTACTGCAAGCCCGCGACCCCTCGGCGGCCTATCGAATCTTCGACCTCTGAAAGCTCATCTGAAGGAAGCACGATGCGACCTACCGGGGTTGGCGACAATCTTGTGCGACTCGGCGCCAATCGCTTGGCGGATGGCCGCTGGGAGTTCCTCGTTTGGGCGCCAAAGTCCGCTTCAGTTTCAATCCGCGTTTGTAACAAGACGGAACTCATCCCGATGCAGGCCGGCTCCGACGGATATCATCATGCGCTTACGGACCTCCATCCTGGGGTGAACTACCTCTATCGCCTCGAAGATGGGCGCGAACTTCCTGATCCTGCTTCGCGCTTCCAACCGGAGGGAGTTCACGGTTCCTCACAACTGGTCGAGACAGGAAGCTTTGAATGGACCGATCAAGGGTGGAGAGGGCATCCTCTGGCCGACAGCATTTTCTACGAGCTCCACGTCGGTACCTACACGACAGAAGGGACGTTCGATGCGCTCATTCCTCGCCTTCCGGGACTTGTTGAACTGGGTGTGACCACCGTCGAATTGATGCCCTTGGCGCAGTTTCCTGGTACACGGAACTGGGGCTACGACGGGGTGTACCTCTTTGCACCTCAGAACTCTTATGGGGGGCCGCAATCACTGCAGCGCCTTGTGAATGCAGCGCACGGCCTTGGTCTCTCCGTCGCGCTCGATGTCGTTTACAACCATCTCGGTCCCGAAGGCAACTACCTTTCAGCGTTCGGACCCTACTTTACAGATCGTTATCGAACCCCTTGGGGACAAGCGGTTAACTTTGACGGCGAATACAGCGATGAAGTAAGGAGGTTTTTCATCGAGAACGCACGATACTGGCTCGAAGAGTATCACCTGGACGCCTTACGGCTTGACGCCGTCCATGGAATCTTCGATTTCAGCGCCCGGCACTTTCTTGCTGAGCTTAAGTCATCTGTTAGCGAGCTCTCTGCGCGTCTGGGCCGTCCGCTCCATCTGATTGCCGAGAGCGACATGAACGACGCCCGCCTTCTGCACGATCCGCCGCACGGGGGGTATGGCCTTGACGCACAATGGAGCGACGATTTCCACCATTCCGTGCACACTCTGCTTACCCGGGAGAACCGGGGCTACTACTCCGATTTCGGCGGAATTACTCCGCTTGCGGAAACGTTGGCTCACGGGTGGTTTTATCGGGGCCAGTTCTCCAAGTTCCGTAAACGAAGGTACGGAAATTCACCTAAGGGTCTGTCAGCATCGCGGTTCGTCGTCTGCAATCAAAATCACGACCAAGTCGGGAACCGCGCCGCCGGAGACCGGCTCACATCGCTCGTTGGATTTGAAGCTCTGAAGCTGGCCGCCGGAATCACTCTGCTCTCCCCGTTCATTCCGCTGTTGTTTATGGGAGAGGAATATGGCGAGTCGGCTCCGTTTCAATATTTCACGAGCCACGGAGATCCTGGACTCGTCGAAGCAGTGCGGCGGGGAAGGCGAGAAGAATTTTCAGCTTTTGGTTGGAAAGAAACGGTTCCCGACCCGCAAGATGAGCAGACATTCCTGAGGTCCCATCTCAATCCAGAAGTGAGGTCAAAAGAACCTCACCAGACCCTTTACTGCTTTTATCGGGAACTCATTCGTGTCAGAGCCGATCTGAAACTCGGCAGCGCGGCAAAGCACAGTGTTTGCGAAGTTGGCGAAAACGCCTTGCTGCTTTCCTACGAAAACGATGGACGGAAATCGGCAGCAGTTTTCAACTTTGCCCAGTCCTCCGTCAAAGTGAATATTCCACACCTGGAAGGGAACACGAAGGTTCTGATTCATTCGGGCGCCCGGCGCTGGCAAGGGCCAGAGCCCGATCTGGCTCCTGTAATCAACATTTCTGCCGCTAAACAGATAAGGCTTTCTCCTTATTCTTTTTTGATGCTCGAACAAATCCAATCAAGTCAAGGAGTCTGAGTGAAATACGTCTGCATCCACGGGCATTTCTATCAACCGCCGCGGGAAAATCCGTATCTTGAGGCGATCGAACTCCAGGACTCCGCATATCCCTACCACGATTGGAATGAACGCGTCACCGCCGAGTGTTATGCGCCGAATGCGGCATCACGTATCCTCGATCCCCAGAATCGAATCATCAAACTGCTTAACAACTATTCCTATATCAGCTTCAACTTCGGACCGACGCTGCTCTCATGGCTGAAGGATCAAGCTCCGCGCGTCTATGGCGGAATCCTCGAGGCCGATAGACAGAGCCAGGAACGGTACTCAGGACACGGTTCTGCAATTGCGCAAGGCTATAACCACATGATTCTTCCGCTCGCGAACCGGCGGGACAAGATCACTCAGGTCAAGTGGGGCATTCGGGATTTCGAGGCGCGTTTCGGAAGGCGTCCTGAGGGGATGTGGCTGCCGGAGACGGCGGTCGATACCGAGACGCTGGAAGTTCTGGCGGAGAACGGAATTCAATTTACGATTCTTGCTCCGCGGCAAGCAAAGAGAGTCCGCTCGAAAAACAGCACGCGTTTTCACGACGTCACTGAAGCCCGCATCGATCCGGCGCATGCGTATGTCGCCAAGCTGCCTTCAAAGAAGCGGATCAACCTTTTCTTTTACGACGGACCGATTTCGCAAGCAGTCGCCTTCGAAGGTCTGTTGAGCGATGGCAAACGGTTCGCCGACCGCCTGATCAGCGGCTTCTCCGATGCGCGGCAAGGCCCGCAACTGGTCCACATCGCCACCGACGGCGAGAGCTATGGCCATCATCACCACTTCGGAGAGATGGCGCTCAGCTATGCGCTCGAGGAGATCGAACGCGGCGGAGTCGCGAAGCTGACGAATTACGGGGAATTCCTGGAGAAATATTCCGCAGAGGATATGGTCGAGATCGTGAACAACAGCTCATGGAGCTGCGTGCACGGCGTCGAGCGATGGAGAAGCGACTGCGGATGCAACTCTGGCGGACATGCCTGGAATCAGCAGTGGCGCGCTCCTTTGCGGGCCGCTCTCGATTGGTTGCGCGACTGTCTCGCGCCTATTTTTGAATCACGGTTGGGCCTGTTTGTGCGCGACCCTTGGGCCAGCCGTGATGACTATATCCGCGTGATTCTCGATCGCTCCCCGGAATCTCGCGCTGCGTTCCTGGCCGATCATGCAATTCGTCCGCTTGATCCTGCGGAGGAGATTACCGTCCTGAAGCTTCTCGAGATGCAGCGCCATGCCATGCTGATGTACACGAGCTGTGGCTGGTTTTTCGACGAGCTTTCCGGCATTGAGACGGTTCAGGTTATCCATTACGCGGGCCGCGCTCTGCGGCTCGCCGAGGATGTTTCCGGCCAGTCGATCGAGCCCGAATTTCTTCAGCACCTTGCGAATGCCAAAAGCAATCTTCCCGAGCACGGGGATGGCGCCCAGATTTATCAGAAGTGGGTTAAGCCGGCGTGCGTCGATATTCCACGCGTTGCTGGACACTATGCGATCAGTTCGCTATTCGAGAATTATCCGGACAAGACCAACATCTACTGCTACGAAGTGCAGCGTCTCAAGTACTCGGTGGAAGCAGAAGGGAAGATGCGGTTGGCCACAGGTGCCGCCGAGTTCCGCTCCGCCGTCACGGAAGAAACTGCGACGCTGGCTTTCTCGGTTCTGCATCTCGGCGATCACAATGTGACTGCAGGAATTCAGCCGCTCCAGAACTCATCCGATGAGGACCAGAAGAAATTGGTGGATGCGTTTACTCAGGCCGACACCGCGGAGGTGATCCGGCTTCTCGATCAGATCTACGGAAAAGAGATCTTCTCGCTCCGCCAGCTATTTCGTGATGAGCAACGAAAGATCACGAATCTCATTCTTAACGATTCGCTTGATTCAGCCGCTGCTGTTTACCGCACGGTGTTCGATAATCAGGCTCCGCTCATACGCTTCCTCAACGGACTTGAGATCCCGGTGCCCAACGCCCTGAAGTCGGCGGCCGAAATCGCCATCAATAGCCAATTGCAGCAGTACCTGGAACGCCCGGACATCGATAGCGACGGCATTAAGAGCCTTTTGCGCGAAGCGAACGTGAGCAAGATCAACATTGATGGCACCACGCTCGAATTCAAGCTGCGGAAGCGTATCGAGAACGAAGCCCGCGATTTCGCTCTTAATTCTGCGGATCCGGCAGTTCTGCAGCGGTTGCTCAAGCTGCTCGAGTTAGTTCCCTCATTTCCGTTTCCAGTCGTGCTGTGGGAGGCGCAGAACCTTGCTTACCGGCCACTCCTCACGGCATATCAGCAGAACGGTTGGCATTCTCCGAATGCGGATCCTGTCTCTGCGCAGCGACACGAGGAACTCACCCGCATGGCTTCGCAATTACACATTTTGCTACCGCAGGAATAGCGATGCAGAATCCGCGCCTTCCATCGTCTACCTATCGCATACAGCTGAACCAGAATTTTCGTTTTGCCGACACTCTGAAAATTCTGGACTATCTTCACGAACTCGGAGTATCGGATGTTTATCTTTCGCCGATACTGGCCAGCCGTAAGGGAAGCACTCACGGATACGACTTGATCGATCCGTCGCGCATCAATCCCGATCTGGGCACGGAAGAAGAATTCACGACGCTGCAGACGGAATTACAAAATCGCGGCATGGGTTTGCTGCTCGATATCGTCCCGAATCACATGGCGGCCAATGCAGAGAATCCATGGTGGATGGACGTGCTGGAGAACGGAGCCGAATCCGCCTTTGCGGCATTTTTCGATATTGAATGGCATCCGCATGCCCGCAGTCTCGAAGGCCGCATTCTCCTTCCGGTCCTCGGACGCCCGTTCGGCGAAGCTCTCGATTCCGGAGAGATCAAACTCCTCTATAACGATGGCCGCTTCTTCATTCAATATTTCGAGTCACTCTTCCCGGTTGCCCCTCGTGCCTATCACTCGATTTTGAATCTTCACGCCGGGCGCCTGAAGAATTTTCTGGATGAAGAAAGCGCGCCTTATCACGAATACTCTGGAATCCTCTCGTCGGCTCGGGACTTGTCGCGGGCCGATCGCCGCATCGCGATTGCCGCGCCCGAACAAAGGTTGAGATTTGAATCTACGCGGGACCGGCTGCGGGCTCTGACCAACAGCAGTCCTGAAATTGCCCGGCTGGTTGGGGAAAATGTGGCTGAGATCAACGGAACGGAAGGTGATCCGGCCAGCTTCGGGCTCCTTCAGCGTTTGCTGGCAGAGCAAAACTATAAGCTGGCATTTTGGCAAAACTTGAATGAAAGCATCAACTACCGGCGGTTTTTTACCATCGCAGATCTGGTGGGAGTTCGGGTTGAGGATCCGCTCGTCTTCGAAGCAAGCCACGGGTATATCTTGCGGCTCGTTTCAAGGAATCCAGGTGCCGGGCTGCGCGTTGATCACATCGATGGTCTTCGCGATCCTGTTGCATACCTGAATCGGCTGCAGGAGCGCCTTGCCTCAGATGACAGTCGGTCCGGGAAACAATCCTACGTGCTGGTCGAGAAGATCCTAGCCCGTGGGGAAGAACTTCGCGCAGATTGGCCCGTGAGCGGCACCACCGGCTACGACTATCTGAATGAGGCGAACGGAATTTTTGTCGATCCGGAAGGCGCGCGATGCGTCGAAGAAATCTATTCGGAGTTCATCGGGCGCAAGCAGGATTTTTCTGACATTCTCTACCAGAAAAAGAAACTGGTGATGAATAAGTTGCTGGGCGTCGAAATGCGCACACTGGGCCGGCAATTGGCTGAACTCGCTGCTCAGGATCGCTATGCTCGCGAGTTGAATCGCGGCCAATTGATCGATGCCTTGATCGAAGTCACCGCCTGCATGCCGATCTATCGCACTTACATTCGCAACATGGAGATTCCTCCGGAGGCGACGAGGTACATCGAGGAGGCCGTGGTAGCCGCGCGCAAACGTGCTGCGCATCTGAATCCCGCTGGTTTCGATTTCATTCGTGAGGTGCTGCTCCTCGAGAATCCGCCGCACGTGTTGGCGGATCAGCGCGAGACACGGCTTGTCTTTGTGATGCGATGGCAGCAATTTACCGGGCCCATTGTCGCCAAAGGCTTCGAAGATACTGCTCTTTACGTTTTTCATCCGTTGCTCTCGCTCAATGAAGTAGGGGGAAATCCGCGGCCCTCTGAAGCTGAGTCGCTCGATGGCTTTTACCATTTCCTCGAGAGGCGTCAACAGTCCTGGCCCGGCACTCTCGATGCGACCTCGACCCATGACACGAAACGCAGTGAGGATGTTCGCGCACGAATTAATGTCCTTTCGGAAATACCCGAGGAATGGAAAGAGCACTTAGACCTCTGGGTAAAGCTGAATGGGCGCTTCAAGCAGCAAATCGAGGGGCAGCTCGCCCCCGATCGGAACGAAGAATATTTCCTCTATCAGACTCTGATTGGAGTTTGGCCTCTCGATCAGGAGAACTGCAAGAATCTTCTGGAGCGGGTCCAGGCTCATCTCGTGAAAGCTACGCGCGAGGCAATGGTCCACACCCGCTGGACGCGCCCGAATCAGGCGCACGAAGAGGCGCTTCAGAATTTCGCTGCCCGGATTCTCTCACCGGAAAATGGCGAGTTCCTCCATGACTTCCTGGAATTCGAGAAGAAAATCGCCTATTACGGCATGATCAATGGGTTATCACAAGTGCTGCTGAAGATCGCCGCGCCGGGAGTTGCGGATTTCTACCAGGGATCGGAATTGTGGGACCTTCGCCTCGTCGATCCCGACAATCGGGGAGTTGTCGATTTTGAAAAAAGGATTGCTAGTCTAAGCGAAATCTCAAAGCTCAGTGCAAGCGATCCCGCGAAGCTGGGCGAACTCGTCAAGAACTGGTGCGATGGGCGGATCAAGCTTTATCTGATCTTGAAAGCCCTCCGTTTCCGGTGCGATCACGCGGAACTTTTTAGCGAAGGAGAGTTCGTGCCTGTTCGCTCTGCCGGGTGCCGCGGCCGGAATGTCGTCGCATTTCTTCGTCGGATATCCCATGCCAGCGCCCTCGTCGTTTTGCCGCGGTGGTTAGCGAAGTTTCCGCAAGAGCCGGGTCAGGCGCAAGACTGGTGCGACACGCGGATCGTGCTGCCATCCGGAAGCTCCCAGATATGGAAAAGCATTGTATCGCGCCGCGAAACGAAGGTGGAGTCACGCGAAGGCGAATCCACCCTGGAGATGAATGATCTTCTTAAGGACTTTCCGGTTGCGTTTCTCGAATCCTCGAGCCACGGCTAGGGTACGATCTCTGCCTCCGCCGACGATCCATGCGATGAATCTGGACTGATCCACACCGTGACTTTCGAGGGTTCCGCGGCAAAATGTTGATGATCGTTCCAGAACGCGAATGCCTCGGGCTTCAACTCGAACTTCACATGTTTCGTCTGTCCCGGTGCTAACGTGATCGTCTGAAATCCCTTGAGGGCGCGCACAGGTTCGGCAACGCTGGTGCCTTGCAGGCGGATGTAAAGTTGCACGACTTCATTGCCGGCTCGCGATCCGCTGTTGGTCACGTCCGCCTCTGCAGTCATGACTGCAGGCCCGTCGAGATTGTTATTGAGAGTTTTCGCGCTCATGCGCTGCGTGTTGATCGAGGTCGTGCCATACGAGAACGTCGTGTAAGACTCGCCATATCCGAAGGGGAACTGCGGAGAATTCAGCTCATCGATGTACCGGGAAACGTACCGGCTCGCGGCGTCTGTCGGAGGATGCGCCAGGTCGGTGTCTCCTGGCGGACGCCCGGTCCTGAGGTGGTTGTAATAGAGAGGCTCCTGTCCCACGGCACGCGGCCAGGTGACTACTAGTTTGCCGCTGGGATTCACGTCACCGAAAAGCGTGCGAACCAGAGCAGGTCCGCCGCGTGTGCCGGGGAACCAGGCTTCCATCACGGCGGGCACGTGTTCGAACGCCCAAGCCAGAGTCAACGGCCTTCCGCTGAAAAGAATCAGCACCACGGGTTTTCCCGTCGCGATGACCTTCTCTAGCAATTCTTCTTGCATTCCTGGAAGTCCGAGGTGTGCGCGTGATCCAGCCTCGCCGCTCATCTCGATGCTCTCGCCCAGCGCGAGAATTACGAGATCGGCTTTCTGTGCTCCCGCGACCGCATCGGCGATTTCGGCATCAGTTCCATCCAGGATTTCGCATCCTTTAAAGCGTGAGACGTGCGCTCGCCCGATGCGTTCGACAAGCGCTGCTGTCAGCCCAACTCTTGGTCCCATGTAGTCTGGAGCGCCGTTCGGATAAGTCGCATCATCGCCGAGCGGGCCAATTACCGCGATGTTCTCCGCACTGTTGGAAAGAGGAAGCAGTTTTTTCCCATCGGGACCGTTCTCATTTTTCAGCAGGACGAAAGACTTCTCTGCCGCGGTTTCTGACAATTCCAGACTTTCGGGATGGAAGAGGACCTTCGGAGCTGCGGCTTCGTCCACATAGGGACGATCGAACAGGCCCAAAGCGATCTTGACTCGCAGCACGCGTCGCACCGCGTTATCTAGTTCCGCCTGCGTGACCTGGCCCGACTTCACAAGCTGCGGCAGATGGTCGTGATAGAGGCTGCTGACCATATCCATGTCGACGCCCGCCAGAAAGGCCTTTCGCGCAGCGGTTTCGCCGTCAATAGCGACTCCGTGAGGAATCAGCTCGCCAATTGAATTCCAATCGCTGACCACCAGCCCTTTGAATCCCCATTCATTTCGCAGGACCTGCTTCAATGTGAACGGATTCTCGGTCGAAGGAATTCCGTTGAGTGAATTGAATGCGCTCATTACCGACGCAATCCCAGCGTCCACCGCCGAGTGAAATGGTGGCAGATAATATTCGCGGAGTGTGTGCTCGGAGATCTCCGTAGAGTTGTAGTCGCGTCCCCCTTCAGCTGCGCCGTAACCTACATAATGTTTGGCACAAGCCGCGATGCTGTCTGGCGTATCGAGACGCTCGCCCTGATACCCTCGAACATAGGCCGCGGCCATCGCCGATCCCAAGAACGGATCTTCACCCGCCCCCTCAGCCATTCGGCCCCAGCGAGCGTCGCGCGCAATATCGACCATCGGCGAAAATGTCCAGCGAATGCCGTCTGCGGAAGATTCCTGCGCGGCCACCCTAGCAGCCTTCTCGACGATCGAAGGATCCCAAGTCGAGGCCAGCCCTAACGGAATCGGAAAATCAGTCCTGAATCCGTGCAGCACATCGAGGCTAAAGAGGAGTGGGATGTGCAGGCGGGTCTTCTCCATCGCGATCCGCTGATAGGCGTTGATCTGGTGCGGATCAATGACATTCAGGAATGAGCTGACCTGGCCTTTGGCGACCATGTCGTCGTAATCACTCCGGCCTGTGCCAGGACCGGTTGGCTGTCCTGCCGAATATTGCACCAACTGCCCAACTTTTTCCTCCAGGGTCATCTTGCGAAGAATTGCGTCAACCCGGGAGTCGAGAGCCGGG
>DATEJO010000190.1:0-2379 GCA_035277905.1 Candidatus Sulfotelmatobacter sp. | reverse complement strand
AGAGCGCGGCCAACGCACGAAAACGCACAACGACACGAAGCATCCTGGTTCGCATCGGGAATGGGAAGACCTTTAAATGCTTCGCATCATCGGCTGGATCGCTTCGATGGCTGTCCTCGCAGTGATCGTCATCACCATCGTCGATATCGGCAGATCTCTTTCAACTTGTAATTAAAGGCAATTGGAGCGCTACCCGAAAGGATGCGGCTCGATATGTCAGAAAACAGACAGGCAACAGACAAACCGAAGCGGAAGGCTCCGAAGACAGCATTCAAGAAAGGCGTCTCGGGTAATCCGGGCGGACGCCCGAAGCGTACCGAGCAAGAACTCGATTTGATCGCCGCATGCAAAGACCGGACGCCGGCCGCTTTGGCCGTCATCGAGTCGATCATGATGAAAGGCGAGAACGAGCGGAACAAGCTGGCTGCGGCTCAGGCGATCATCGAGCGCGCGTATGGCAAGCCCAAGGAAACGGTCGAGGCTAACGTGACCGGCCGCATCGAGACGATCACTCGCCGCATCGTTCGCCCGAAATGAGCGATCTCATGCTGGACACTGCTGCGGTCTTTGAGCCGCTGCTTGAGCCAGCACGTTACAAAGGTGCTTGGGGTGGGCGGGGCTCGGGCAAGTCGCACTTCTTCGGCGAGAAGTTGATCGAGGATTGCGTTGCAGAGCCTGGCGATTACGGCGAGGGAATGCGCGCGGTCTGCATTCGCGAGGTTCAGAAGGATCTTGCGCAGTCTTCCAAGCTGCTGATTGAGACGAAGCTCCGGCAAATGGGGCTCTACGATCAGCAAGGATTCAAAGTATTCAAGGACGTGATTCAAACGCCCGGCGATGGTCTGATGATCTTCAAAGGGATGAACGATTACACGTCCGAGAGCGTGAAGTCTCTTGAAGGCTTTAAGCGCGCTTGGTGGGAAGAAGCCCAGACGGCCACGCTAACGTCGCTCAATCTGCTGCGTCCGACGATTCGAGCGCTCGGCTCGGAACTTTGGTTTAGTTGGAACCCGCGGCGCAAAACTGATCCGGTCGACGTGATGCTGCGCGGTGCCGAGATCCCGACCGGCGCCCAAGTCGTTCGGGCGAACTGGCGCGACAACCCTTGGTTCACGGCAGAACTTGAGCAAGAACGGTTGGACTGCTTGCGCATGCAGCCAGAGCAATACGACCACATCTGGGAAGGCGGTTACGTGACCGCGCTTTCCGGCGCTTATTTCGCTAAGCATCTTCAGACGGCGCGAGACGAAGGCCGCATAGGTTTCTTCCCTGCGGATCCGCTCATGTCGATTCGCCTCATTTGCGACATCGGCGGGACGGGCGCGCGTGCTGACGCATTCGCCATCTGGGCAATGCAGTTCATCGGCCGCGAGATTCGCGTGGTGAACTACTACGAGGCTGTTGGCCAGCCGATCGACGCACATCTTGCCTGGTGCCGCTCGCAGGGCTACGAGCCGAGCAGAGCGTCATTCTGGCTGCCGCACGATGGCTCAACGCAGGACAAGGTGCACGACGTGAGCTATGAGTCGGCGCTGAAGAAGGCTGGCTACAACGTGACAGTCGTGCCGAATCAAGGGAAAGGCGCCGCAATGGCTCGGATCGAGCGGGCGCGCGTTCTATTTCCTCAGGTGCGCTTCCATGAGGCGACGACCGAAGCAGGTCGATCTGCACTTGGCTGGTATCACGAGAAACGGGACGAAGAGCGCGGGATCGGGCTTGGTCCTGAGCATGACTGGTCGAGCCACGGCTCTGATGCTTTCGGGCTTGGTTGCCTCGTATGGGAAGAACCGCGAGGCGCTTTGAAGCCGCTGGAATATCCAAAAATGGGAATCGTCTGATGAGCATCGCCCACGAGCAGCGAATCGCGGACCTCGAGAAGAAGATGGCCGAATACGCCGGCATGTCTGCGATCGAGTTCCGCAAGCATCTGGCCGAGTTGGAGATGCGCGTCGAGAAACTTGAGCAGCGCGGCAAGCCTGGTCCGAAACCGAAGGAGCATTCGTAATGCCAATGCGCGACGAAGAGTTGCTGGCCGAGATCGGCAAATACGAGAAGGCCGCGCTCGGTTCCAGCGTCTCTGTCGGCCCGTCTGTTGGTGGCAGCATCAAGCCGGCTGGTCAGGTCATGACGACGCTTGAGGTCGACCGCTACAACGCGCTGAACGCCTACTACGCTCGACCGCTTGGCAACGAGGTGGACGATCGCTCGCAGATCGTGATGCCTGAACTGCGCGATACGGTCGAATGGATCATGCCGACGCTGATGGAGATCTTCGTTGGCTCGGGCAAGCCGGTGCAGTTCGATCCCCAGGCGCCGGATGATGAAGATCAGGCCGAGATCGAGACAGAAGTCGTGAACCACGTCTTCATGCGGCAGAAC
>DATEJO010000189.1:0-7260 GCA_035277905.1 Candidatus Sulfotelmatobacter sp. | reverse complement strand
CGCTGGCGATTTCCTGGGCCGGTCCGCGGAGATGCGGCTCCGCGCCAAGACGCTCAAGGAGAAACTCGGAGTATCCGGAGATCACCATGAGCAGATTGTTGAAGTCGTGAGCGATGCCTCCGGCGAGTCGACCAACGGCTTCCATCTTTTGCGACTGGCGCAGTTGCTGCTCGAGAGCGCGACGCTCGGTGACATCTTCGGCAAAGACTTCGAAGACAACATCTTCGTGGCGGCCGTTGGTGACGGAACGGCCCGAAACGCGGACGACCGTTGTGCCGTTTTTGCGCTTCCACTCGGCATTGAGTCCTTTAAAAGGAGCCGAAGAGCGCAGATGATCGGCGAGTTCGAACCATTGATCCGTATCGGCGTAGAGGCTGTAGATGTGTTGTCCGACGAGTTCGTCTTTGGAAGTGAGTCCGAGCAAGCCGAGGAATGCCGGATTGGCTTCGAGGATTTTGCCGGTCGAATCGCAGCTGCAGATTCCGTACGGAGCGTTGGTCACCAGCGAGCGGAAGTTGGCCTCAGAGCGGCGCAGATTTTCCTGCGTGGCACGGAGCGCGGCGTTGAGCCAGCAGATCAGCATCGCCACGAAGAAGAACAGGGACAGGCGGAAAATGGCGTCGCGCAGCTGGCCGGGTGTATGTTCTCCGACGAGAGCGAAATAGGTGCTTACTGTCAGGGCGAACGCGGTGGCGACGACGCCGGGTTTCCAGCCGCCGTACCAGGCGCTTACCATGACCGCGACCGCAAAAAGAGCGAGGCGGCTTTGGGAAACGTCCGCCAGCAGGATCGTGGCAATCAGAGCCAGGGCCGTACTGAGAACAGCGACGCCATAGCGCAAAATAGGAGCGCGGGCGGGCGGGATGCGAAGTAGGGGGAGGGTTACTCGCATGTCAACCATCCTAGTTCCAAAATGGGAAACAGGGCTAGTTACAGGAGTTCATCTTGTGGTGGGATGTTTTGTGATGTCCGGATTCACAGTGAGCGGTGTCCGATGGGACAATGCGGAAGGTCCGCGCGAGGATCTGACGAGAACGGGACGATAAGCACTCAATGAACATTGGACTATTTGGCGGGACGTTTGATCCCGTGCATCACGGGCATCTCGCATTGGCGAGGGCCGCGCTGGAGCGGTGCAAGCTGCACCGGATTTATTTTGTTCCGGCGAATGCGCCTCCACATAAGCAGCGGCAGCCGCTGACGCCGTTTGTCCACCGGTTTGCAATGCTGGCGCTGGCGACTGCCCAGGAGAAAGCATTTATTCCTTCTTTATTAGAAGCGCCGGGAGATGGCGCATCGAAGCAGGAGAAGCCGAATTACACGATTGACACTGTCCGGCGACTGAAGCAGTCGTTTAAGAAGAGCGACCGGTTGTTTTTTCTGATCGGGATGGACGCTTTTGCCGAGATTGCGAAATGGCATCAGGCGGAGGCGATGTTTCGCGAGTGCGCCTTTATTGTGGCGGGACGACCGGGATATTCGCTGGCGGATGTAGCGAACGCTTTGCCTGAGAGTTTGCGTCCGCGAGCCGAAGTGACAAAGCCGTTTCATAAGCAGGCCGCGACAGGAGATCTGGTGCTGCCGGGAGTGACGATTCATCTGATGGGAGATTTGCGTCAGCCGGCGTCCGGCACGGCGATCCGGCAAGCGGTCGCGGGTGGGAAGGCGTTGGGGCGATTCGTGGACCCGGCGGTGGGGGAATATATACGGAAGATGGGGCTGTATCGGGGCGGTCGTTAGTCATTGGTCGGTGGTCGGCCGTCGTTCGCCGTTCATCGATGGGGGCTGATCTCCGCCTCCGGCTTTCCGTTGTCGGAAGCTTCAACAGGGCATCGGTTGGGCTCGGTTACAATGGATTTGCGGACTGGGGGTCTCGCGGTTCGCGCTTTCAGACTCAATTAAGAGGAAAATCTTTCATGGCACAGAATCATTACGTTACAAAAACGAAGCGGCGGGTCAAGAACCCGAAGAGGAAAGATCCGTCTGCGGCGACGATGGCGAAGCTCCGCAAACTGGCTGCGGCGGATAAGAAATAGCAACGGGGCTGTGGTGGAAAGCAGTGCCTGAAGGCGCTCAATTCTTTCTGCGCATTTCCGGCACGGATAAATCCGTGCCCCAGTACTAAGCGCGTCTTCCGATGCGCATCAAAAAAAGCGATCCGATTACTGAATGAAGAAAAACGAACTCAAGCAGCAAGTAGCGGCGGCGATTCATGCCTGCCTCGACAAGAAGGCCGAAGAACTTACGATCCTGGAAATGGAAAAAGGGTCGGGGGCGTTTACTGACTACTTTGTCCTGTGCAGCGGGACGAATCCGAAGCAGGTGCAGGCGATCGCGGACGAAGTGGAATTGCAGCTGAAGAAGGCTGACCTGCGTCCGACGCACGTCGAAGGCTATAACCAGGCCGAGTGGGTGCTGATCGATTATGTTGATTTCGTTGTCCACGTGTTCTCGGAGAAGGCGCGGAAGTTTTACGATCTGGAACGGCTTTGGAAGTCGGCGAAGCGATTGGAGCCTGCCGATCTGAAGGCGGCGAGCCGGCTGCGAACTAGCGCGCGGAAGACGGCCGCAGTGAAGCATGCGCCTGCCAGGAAGAAGAAAAAGCTGAAGGCGTCATAACCCGATAGCGATCCGCACACCGTCCTGAGATTTCCCAATGGCATCGAAAACAGAAGCCGAACCGGCCTGGGGAAACCAGTTTCGCCTGGTCGCCTCGGAGAAGTGGAAGGCCAAGTCGGCCGCAATGGGCACGCCCGTCACCGAGGCGCTGGTGGAGTACGCTCAGCCGAAGCGCGGGATGAAGGTCCTCGACCTAGCGAGCGGGACCGGAGAACCGGCGATCACGCTGGCCTCGCGCATCGGGGCGGAAGGGCATGTGACGGCGCTGGATTTAAGTGCCGACCTACTGGAAATCGCAGAGAAGCGGGCGAAGAACCGCGGGCTGGAGAATTTCAGGACGCATGCGGGGGACGCACACTCGCTGCCCTTTCCAGACGACAGCTTTGATCTGGCGACATCGCGGTTTGGAGTGATGTTCTTTCGCGATCCAGTGGGAGCGCTCAGCGAAGTGCGCCGGGTATTGAAACCGGAGGCGCGGGCTTGTTTCCTGGCGTGGGGTCCGTTCGAGCAGCCGTATTGGCAGAGCATGATGGGAGTGGTGCATCAGCACGTGGGAGGGACACTGCTCGAGCCGGGAGGGCCGAATCCGTTTCGTTTTGCCGAGAGCGGGAGTCTGTCGGACGTTTTGCGACGCGCCGGATTTCGTGACGTCATTGAAGAACAGAAGACGCTTCCGTGGGCGTGGCCGGGACCGGCCGAGGAAGTATGGGAGCAGCAGCGGTCCGTCGCGGTGCCATTTCGTCCGATGCTGGAGCGCGTGCCCGAAGAGAAATGGCCGGCGATCGATGCCGAGATCCGGAGGCGAGTCTCGGAATTCTGGGACGGGGAAAAGATTGCGTTTGGAGCGACGGTCGTGCTGGCTTCTGGCAGAAAGTAAAGACACGTGAAGATCAAGGTCGCGTGGGTTGGGAAGACGAAGGAAGCGGCGGTAGGGGCGCTCACGGAAGAATATCTGAAGCGCATTTCACGTTACGTTCCCGTCGAAGGCGTAACGGTTCGCGATGAGGCGGACCTGCTGGCGAAGCTTGGGGCAGGGGCCAAGAATAAGTCCACGCTGGTGTTGCTCGACTCGCGCGGGAAGGAATTCTCGTCGGAGCAGTTCGCTAAGTTTCTGGGGGACTATCAGGACCGCAACCCGCTGCCGCTGGTTTTTGCGATCGGAGGTGCGGATGGATTCAGCGATCAGGCGCGGTCGGCCGCCCAGCAGGTGATTTCACTGGGGAAGATGACGCTGGCGCACGAGTTGGCGAGGATCGTGCTGCTGGAGCAGATTTATCGAGCGTTCACGATTCTGAAAGGACACCCATATCACTCGGGGCACTGATGGGATTGTTGAATTTTGATTGTTGATTGTTGAATGAGAACTCCTTGAGCCACCGCTTCCCTACGGCTTCTCAGCTACCAGTATCTTCAGGATTTCTGTTGCAAGCTCGCCTGGGTTGATTTCTTCCATATTTGTTAGGACTACCACTCCGGCGCGTTGAGCGGGCGCGATCTTGAAACTTGTGCTGCAGCCCTGCTGGCCACCGTCGTGGCCTATGATAGTGCCGACCCCGTCTTCCTTGCCAACTCCCCAGCCAAGACCGTAGCTATCTTTTGAGCCGTCGGAAGGCTTCAAGGGCGTCCACATCAGTTCTCGTGTTGTGGACTTCAGCAGCTTGTCGTGCAGGACGGCGACTTCAAATCTGGCCATGTCCAGGGCGGAGGAAAGCCATCCGCCGCCGGGAATTTTGTAGCTGGAATCGAGGAAGTCGGCGTTCTCGACAGTGCCGTCTTTTGTCTTCTGATAGAAGCGCGTGCGGTAGGGGATGATCGTGAATCGGTTATCGACAGCCGTTTGGTCCATGCCTGCCGGAGCGAAGACGTTTTTCAGCATGAAGTCGACATATTTCGAATTCGAGGCTCCTTCCATCACGCAGCCTACTAGCGTGTATCCCTGCGTCGAGTAGTGGAAATGGGAGCCAGGCGGGGCGACCAGCGGATCATTCTTGAAGAAGTCGAGTCCGGCCTGAATTGGATCCTCGAAATGTTTCGTGTTGGCGATTTCGATGTCGTCGGGACCGCCCTTGTAATGCCGAATGCCGCCGAGATGTCCCATGACTTCTCGGGTGGTGATCGTGGCGGATTTCTCCGGGAAGGCCGGACAATATTTCTGGACCGGGGCATCGAGATCGAGGCGGCCGCGCTCCCACAGTTCGAGGGCTCCGACGGCGGTGAGTGTTTTGGAAATCGATCCAAGGCGGAAGAGCGTGTGCTCGGTAGCGGGCGAATTATTTTCCAGATCGGCAAAACCGAAGCCGTCGGCCCATTCGAATTCTCCGTTTTCGACGACGGCCACGGAGAGCCCCGGCACGTGCGTCGTCGCCATGAACTTCGCGACCGCGGCTTCAATCCTGGTGTGCTTCTCGGGCGAGAGATGAGATTCCTGGGCAAGGGTGAAAGACCCCGAGATGCAAATAAGAATGACTGTCCAGAACGGGCGACGAGTTACGGAAGAGAACATGGAACCTCCACGTAAAGGGGCTCCATTGTAACAACGGAATTATGAGAGGTTTATTGGGTGACTGTCGCTTGATAGCTGACGGCCTGCCAATGTCCGGAGCGGCGGACCCAGACGCGCGTGTAGCGGTAGGGACCGCTGAAATCTTCGCCGAGCTGGTGCCCCTTCACGTCGGCTCTTGCCGTGACAATAGCGGTGTCGCCATAGAGCCGGACGACCATGTCGCTCACGTCGATGTTGTCGTAGCGAAGCTGACCGCTTTTTCGCGCGGAGACGGCGTCTTTCTTGGTAGTGACCGTGCCGAGGGGTGTGATCGCGACATAGTCGTCGGCAAGGGCCTGTTCTGGAAATTGGGGGTCGCGGCGGAGGCTGGCTTCCCTGGCCTGGTGTTCCAAGTCGATGATTTCACGGATCGTGCTCTGTTCACCCTGGTCAATCATCGAGTTCTTGGGACGGACCGACGCACGCTGAGCCGAGAACGCGGGAACCATGCCGAGCACGCAGGACAATAACACCAGAGACTTGTAAATCACGATGAGACCTCCGCGAAGTGCGAGGGGACAGAGATCCGCCTGGACGAGACTACGCAATCTTGGATGCGCGAGTTCCGTAGAAAATTTCGGAGTGCAATCATTTTTGTTCCTGCCGAGTAACGCCAGAGGGCTCGAAAGTTCGTTGTTCGATGAGACCGAAAGCTATGAATTGAAGACGATCCCCGTCGGTGGTTTGTTACAGTTTTTTTTGCGAGATCTATGGACGTGAGCTTCCATCCCGAACAGAAGAATTCTTCTCCCACATGATGCTTTCTGAAGCTGCAACTCGCGTTCCAGCGTAGACAAGGGCTAAGTTCTTGCAAGATCAGGGGGGCGATAATGTCCAAGCGATCCTGGCTCGTCCGCTCAGAGATTTAGGTGTCCAAGAGTGGACAGCAAAGCGAGGCAGGAGGGCTTCTAGTAGAATCAAAACTCCGGCTCAGCCATGGCAGACATACGGCGAGGTCTCATCATCGTGAACACGGGGCCGGGGAAGGGCAAGACCACGGCGGCAATGGGTACCGCTTTGCGCGCAGTTGGGCAAGGCATGCGAGTTTTGATGCTGCAGTTCCTCAAAGGCTCGTGGCATTATGGCGAGCTCGACGCGGTGCAGGTTTTTGGCGACAAGTTCGTGATGAAGCAGATGGGCCGCGGCTTTGTGAAAGTGGGCGCAGAGAAGCCCGATCCGGAGGACGTCCGGATGGTGGAAGAGGCGTGGGCTGAGGCCGAGAAGGCGATGCAGTCGGGCGAGTGGGATCTCGTGGTGCTGGATGAGATCAACTATGCCATCAGCTATGGGATGCTCGATCCAGCAAAGGTGGTCGAGAGTCTGAGGAGGAAACCCGAGATGGTTCATGTGATCTTGACGGGGAGGAACGCACATCCCACAATTGTCGAGATTGCCGACACCGTAACGGAGATGCGCCAGGTGAAACACGCATACGAGAAGGGCGTGATGGCGCAGAGAGGAATCGAGTACTGAAATTGGGTCATTGGGCGATCTAGCCATTGAGTCATTGAGGATCGGTTTTCAATCACCCAATGACAAAATCGCTCAATCGATAAATCTCTATGGCTTGGTTTAAGCGGGAATCCGGCGAGTTGGATACTTCGGGCGAGAAGAAAGTCCGGACCGAAGGGTTGTGGGTGAAGTGTGAGAACTGCCGCCAGATCATTTGGAAAAAAGATCTGGAAGAGAACATGAACGTGTGTCCGAAGTGCGACAAGCATTTCCGGATCGATGCGCGCACCCGGCTGGCGCAGCTGATGGACGAGAATCAGTATGCGACATTCGACGCGGATATTGCGTCGACGGATCCGCTGAAGTTTGTGGACTTGAAGCCGTATTCATCGCGTTTGAAACAGGCGCAAAAAGATACAGGGCTGAAAGATGCGGTAATCAACGCACAGGGCAAGCTGATGGGGCGTCCGGTGATCGCAAGCGTCATGGAGTATGCGTTCATCGGCGGCAGCATGGGCGCTGTGGTGGGCGAGGCGATTACCCGGGCCGTCGAGAGGGCCGCAGAGCAGAGAATCCCGCTGATCATCGTGTCGGCGTCGGGCGGCGCGCGCATGATGGAGGGTGTGATCAGCCTGATGCAGTTGGCA
>DATEJO010000188.1:0-2960 GCA_035277905.1 Candidatus Sulfotelmatobacter sp. | reverse complement strand
AAGGCCTTCAGCTTCTCGTCTCCGCTGACGAACTTCGCTCCCTCGGGCACGGCATGTGATTTGTCGGAGTCGAGCAGCACGAAAAAGTCGGCGCTCCCCGCTTGCGTGGCTTTGCCCAGCTTGATAGTGCGCTGTTCCTTCAGTTCATCTTTATATTGCGCGGTCGTAGCTTCGACCTTCCCTGCTACGACTAATTTCGCCAGCCGATCGCGAGTCTCAGGGTCGGGCCGCACGCAATTCAGCGCCAGCGCGTAGGCGCGGATTGCCTGTTCTTTCTGCCCGCGCTTTTCGTAAATCTGCCCGAGATGATCTCCGATGTCGGCGTGCTCGCCCAAGTTCCAGGCAGAGAGAACATACTTCTCGGCCATATCGAGATCACCCTTGACGAAGTGCACCCAGCCAAGCGTGTCCCAATAAGCGGCTAGCGAGGAAACCAACCCGAGATCGCGATCGCTCAGCTGATCGAGCGTCGTGTTGCGCAGCGCTGCCGCAGTAGCCGCAACCGCCGACTCGGCGTACTGTTGCGCGCGGTCTAGATGCGCTTTTTTGAGCGACAATTGGTAAGCAATGTTATTCCAGATCAGCGGAGTAGCGGAGATGTCGACAGCGCGATCAAAAGCGGCAAGCGCCTTATCGTCCTGACCAAGATTCAAGTACGCATCGCCCAGGCTCACCTGCAGCAATGCATTGTCCGGCTTCAGCGACGCGGCCTTCTCCAGTTCCGGAGCAGCCTTGTCGTACTGATGCATTTCGGCATACATGCTGCCGAGCGAAGCATGGGCATAGTCGCTGAGCGGATTGATCTCGAGCGCCTTGTTGTACGCGGCCGTCGCATCGTCGTAGCGCCGTGCCGTTGAATACGCCCACCCCAGGTTGTCATACCCGTACTCGTCATACGGATTCACTTCCGTCTGCCTCTTGAATGCTTCGACAGCCTGATCCGTCTGCCGCAATCCCATGTAGGCGCGGCCCAGGTTGATCCACGCAGTCTTAGCCTTAGGATCGGCAGCCACCACCTGCTTCAGCAGATCAACCGCTGCCTGGTAATTGCCGCGATCGATCGCCGCGCGGCCCGCTTCCTCAAGATCATCTCCCTTTAAGCCAGAGGCTACGGGATTGCCCGCCGCCGTGCTGTCGATCGCGAGCCGCTGGCCGAGATCGGTGCCCACCACCCGCCGGAACGAGACGTAATCATTCACGCGCGAAGCCGGCAGCTCACGCACGCTGGTGACCAGCTTGCGCTCTGAGCTGAACGCCGTGCCGTCGACTTTGTAGGTCGCTTCGTATTGTGCGTAATCGCGCTTCATGGTGATGGGAAGCGGAGCGCGCAGAACATACTTCGCCGGAAATTGCAGCTTCCAATGAAACACGTATTGCGACGGCGAACCGAAGTCGATGGCATCGCCGTTGGGATCGGTGTTGTCCTCGTCGGCGTCGACCAGATTGATCTGCGACATCGGCAACGTCAGATCGGATTTCTTCTTCGTCCAATCCAGGAAGTTGGCGACCGCCAGCTGATACTCGACGACAAAAGGCTCATGCGTCGCCGTCGGATCGGTCACCTTGAAATCAGAAACGTCGCCATCCAGCCCGGATAACTGGCTCATCCGCTTCAGCAGGTTCTGCCACTCGGCGCGTGGAATTTTGCGGAAGAGAATCCGCATGTAGAGCTCGGAGTCTCCCCGCAAGACCAGCTTCACATGCGCATTCAGTTTGCCGAGTTCGTTCACCGTCCCATCCATGGTCTGTTCCTGCAAGTCAGCCATAGGCGGATCGGCGGGAGTGTCTTCCAGGTGCGCCGTGCCATCTGCGGGAATCACCAGCGCCTGCTTCTTCCGAATGCTCGAAGCTAGCATGCGGAAGGGAGCCACTTCGGTCGTGGAATCCATCCACACTTCTTCTTTGCCCAGCGGAAGCAGGGTGATCACGTGATCAAACTGCGCCGGAGAAGGCACATCCGGATCGAGCTTTACGCTGCTGTTAATCAGCACCGATGACGCGTGATACCCAGACGCATCCAGCAGAGACGCGAGCAGCGTGTGCTTGTCTTTGCAGTCTCCGTACTGGTTGTGCAGCACGTCGCTCGCCGCATGCGGCTGATACCGTCCCACGCCGAACGACAGGCTGATGTACCGGAAGTTGGTCGCGACATAGTCGTAAAGCGCCTGAATCTTGTCGAGGTCGCTGGTCTTGCCCTTGGTAAGTTCCGCGGCCTTGGCGCGAATTTCAGGGGTGGGCTCGCGACGCTCTTTTTCCAGCGACCCATACCACTTTCCCAGTTCCGCCCAACTGGAAAACGTCGTCATCTGCACCGCCGGCGGCTCGGGCTTGTTCGGTTTGCGCTTCTTCTTTTTGTCCTGATCCTTATCGTCCCGCTCGAGGTGGGAACTCTTCCACCGATAAATCTTCCGCCCATCCTGATCGCTGACTTGCGGATCGGCCCCAGGCTTCGTCTTGAGCGTTACAGCGCGGTCCTTGGGAACATTTACCTCAAGCTGCTCATCGAGAACGATCTGGTTCTTGATGAAGTCGTGATCCATCCAGAATTGTCCGGCGGCCAACGGCTTGTAGGTCACCGTGATGACGTCGTACTCGAGTGTCTCCCCCGGACGCAATCCCGGCACAGTGACGTGCTTCTGCCGGTAATCGGTATAAACCGGAGCCTCTTTTTCCAGCGGAATGCTCAAGTCCTGAATCGCATCCGGCTGCGCCGAAACTGTGCTGCCGTCCGCTTTAATCACCCGAACATAGGGGATATCGAGCCGCTCGTTGGCCGAGTTGTACCCGATCACAACCTGTCCCCATTGCTCCACCCCAGCTTCGCTCTGCACGCGGATGCGCGCATAAAGCTCGCGCTGTCCGGTCCCGTCGTTTTCGAACCGGTACTTGGTATGGAACTGCTCAATGACGTAGCCCTCTTGCGAATAGTCGGCGGGCTTTTCAGCGGGTGTGACCGGTTT
>DATEJO010000187.1:0-8024 GCA_035277905.1 Candidatus Sulfotelmatobacter sp. | reverse complement strand
GGACGCCAGCATCTGCACGATGATCGACGCCGGAAGCGCGGTCGTGCGCATCATCGCGCTCATGTCCGTCTTCGGATCGTAATGATCGACCATGGTGAACGACGCCACGCGTCCCTTCAGGCGTCCGCCAAGCAATCCGCGGACTCCCGCGCCATTTACTGACTCGTGCGCCTCCAGCCGCATGATGCAGACGTCTGGCCCCTTCGACGCGAACTTGCCTTCAAAAATCTTCGACATCATCGCGCGTGGTGAAACTTCGGCCTTGCCGAACTTCATCTTCTCGCTCGAGAACAAGCCGAGTTCCTTCAATTCGCACAGCAGATCGTAATGCCCTGGATAGCGCAGCGTTTTCTCGAAGCATTCTCCGACCTGGCCTTCGAAGGTCTCCGGCAGGGTCGAAGTTCCGCCAGAGGTATGAAATGCCACCAGTGGCGCAAATCCATCGATGTGAAAGTCTTCCGGCTCGGTCAATGGATCGATCGTCGTCAACTTCCCTTTCCGCAGGATGCGCGCCGGCTCGACGTACTCATTGATCAATCCCTCGACCGAAAATACGAGTTGATAGTGAAACGGCGGAGTCGGCCGGGCCGGCAATCCTCCGACGTACAGACGCAAGGCATCCGCCCGCCCACCCAACCGTCGCACCAACTCGCCTCCGAGAATCGATGCCATTCCAGGAGACAGGCCGCAGTCCGGTGCGATCGCCACGCCCAGCTTCTCCGCCTTCTTCGACAGCGCCAATTCCTGCCGAACCACTGTATTGTTCCCGCCAAGGTCGGCGAAGTGGCAGCGAGCCTCAACCGCCGCGCGAGCCAGTCCCAGATTCAAGAAATACGGCACTGCCGAAAGTGCGGCGTCGTGCCCGCGCATCAGTTTGGCAGCAGCTTTTTCGTCGCTGGCGTCGAGCGGCACCGCGCGAACTTTCTTACCGCCGGTCATGCGATTGACGCGCGCCGCCACCTCTCGCGCACGATTGGTGTCGCTATCTGCCAGAGTGACCGACTTGACGTCACTTGTACGGGCCATGTCGAAGGCGGCCGCCGAGCCCATCATTCCTGATCCAATCACCAGTAATTTCATAGAAGTGCCTTTCTTATTTCGGATTTCCACCGGTATTTGCAGACCTTCCTCGCGAGATCGCACACAGCGGCCTCGCGCGGAGATTTATCAAAGAAGAAAGAATGGCTACAGCAGTTAGGCGGGAATTAGAGCCCGGAAGGAAAGAGCCGCTCGCACACGTAGCGGCGCAGGTCGCGCTTAATCAGATTCACAGAGAATCATATCACCGCCCTTGTCAATCAGTGAATTCCTGCGCTCCTACAAGGAATCATTGAAGTAATTCTCAAGAATATCGAAAACTCTTCTGTTAGCACACTCATCCAACCCCGGCGACAAATCCCTGGGCTTGGGTGAAAAATCTCGATGAGAATCGGAAATGGGTGTATCACTTTGTTTCTCGGTTTCTTATGCGCTATCAGCCTCGCGTGCGGAGGCACTGGCTCCTCTTCCACCAATTCCACCAAGCCACCCGTCGGACAGCCGACGTTCAGCCACGTTGTATTGCTGGTCGAGGAAAACCACAGCTACTCCGAGGTAATCGGCAATTCCCAGATGCCGTACTTCAACAGCCTGGTTTCGCAATACGCCCTTGCCGGCGAGTACTTCGCGAACGGGCATCCATCGATTCCCAACTACCTGATGCTTACCACCGGACAGATCGAGACCTCCGACGACGGTTTCTCGGGCACGATCAGCGACGACAACGTGGTTCGCGAATTAATCAAGGCTGGCAAAAGTTGGAAGGCTTACGCCGAATCGATTCCTTCCTCGGGATATCTCGGCGCAGATTCCGGCAATTACGTCCGAGATCATGATCCGTTCGCGTATTTCTCCGACGTGCAGAACGACAGCTCGCAGGCCGCCAACATTGTTCCGTTCACGCAATTCGCGACCGATTTAGCGAACAACGCCCTGCCGCAATATTCGTTTATCGCACCGAATCTGATGGATAACGCGCATAACGGCACTCTGGCCGAGGCCGACTCGTGGCTGCAATCGAACATTGCGCCTTTGATCGCAAATTCGTCATTTCAAAACAGCGGCCTGCTGATCATCACCTTCGATGAAGGAGACCAATCCGACATCGCGAATGGCGGCGGACAAGTCGCCACTCTGATCGTGAGTTCGCAGGCCAAAAAGGCATACGTCTCCAAGACGATGTATCAGCACCAAAGCACCCTCCGGCTGACGCTGGCTGCCTCCGGAGTGGACACGTTCCCTGGAATGGCCGCAAATGCGCCCGATATGACGGAATTCTTTGTGGGACATTAAGCTGGTTGTCTGGCTCTAGGCGGTTTTGTTTCCGAGCACATCTTTCCTGACACTCTCAACTGCAGCTTCGGCGGCTTGGCGTCCGACGCGGCTTCCTAGATCTCCAGCTTTCGCTTCGATGTTCTCCGCCGCCTCTTGCAGTCTCTCCTCCGGCAGGTGAGCCAGATCCGTGATCGTTTCTCGCAGCTTGCGGCGGGTCTCCGCACCCGACGCCGGCGCTATAATCATCCCAAGTCCAATTCCAATTCCGAAACCGAGCAAAAATCTCATTCGACGCTCCTGTGACGCTTCGATGTGACGCTCCGAAATGCGGTGCGGTCAGCGCTCAGATGGCTGGTCAGGTCTGAGTGGTTGTCCCTAGTACAATCCGAGGAGTCGAAGCCGAAGCGGCGACTCGTCGAAAGCCGCGCGCAGCAAGGGTTTTCAGCACGTCCGTCGTCTCCACGCAGCGTTGCAGCAGCAATGACGCCCTGTTCCCGGTGCTACCGCACCCCTTGTCATGGCATGGCATCTGAAAGATATCTGCACAATAGGGAGGTAAAAATGGCAGATCTTGCTTACAGAACTGATTCTGCAACGTACCCGTTCAGGACGAATTGGGGAGCAATTTGGGGAGGAGTCTTCTCGTTTTTCGCGATCTGGTCGGTGTTTGGAATCTTGGGAGAGGCGATTTTTGCCTCCGCCGCAAGCCCCAATGCCCCGCATCCGGTCACTGGAATGTCTTACGGAGAAGGGGCCTGGATCATCATCCTGACGATCATCGCGTTCTATGTAGCCGGCAGAGTTACGTCGCATCTGGCGAATCTGGCGGATCGCACCGGAAGAATCATCAACGGAATGACGATGTTCGGGCTGGCGACCATCGGCTTCGGACTCCTGGTGATCCTTGGTGGGTCGGTCCTTAGCGGCGGCACCGGAATTACAACCGGAGCTCACAATCCGTACACACTGAACATATTCGCGGACCTTGGCTGGATGGGATTTCTGGCTTTGTTCCTCGGATGGCTGGCAGCGATGGGCGGAGCAGCTCACGGACCGAGTCAGATCGCCAGCGGCACCACCAGAGGCACGACGGTGGAAAACGTCCGCGATATGCGCGACGTTCGACCCGCTGCGTAGCTGACCGAGGAAATATATTTCGCGCGTGAGCGGCGAAGCATGCGCAACTGAGGAATACGCTGTTTAAACAGAAGGACGTTCTAGTCCAAACGCAGGCCGCAAGGCAAGGTGAAAGGTACCTTGCCTTGCGGCTTTTGTGTTGGGGCAATTTCCACGATCTCGCAGCACATTCTTCCTCGCATTGCGGACCTGGTCCTTCCGCAAACCTGAACGAAATCTGACAAGCGAACGCGTAGGCGATAAGCGGAACCGCCTTGTTCGCCCATGATTCACCGCTCATTGCTAGATTTTTTGGAGGCAGAGGCTATGAAGCCCAAGGGAAGAACCGTGCTAAAGCACGCGACAAGACGAGAATCAATGTGATCTGAACCGGTCGTCGCCAGAAGCTAGCGCAGCGCAAGTTGCGCCGCGCCGAACTTCTCGCTCGAACCAGTCAACTTCTAAAACCCAACGTAAGAACCGACTCCCGCTCGTCGATTCGTCACCAACGGATCAGGATCGTACTCTTCCGAGGAAAGCGTCAGCACGCGTACGCGCTGGCCTTCGGTCAGGCGCTGCATCAGCAGCTCCAGTCCATTCTTGAAGCGGACGGCATCGCGGAATCCAACCGTTGCCAGCTGCGTGAACACAACCTCCTGAACCGCACCCGAAACGCTCATCTCTCTTTGAAGTTGTTCAGGAATATCGCGCACCAGCAGACGCGCTCCCGGAGGAATGCAAACTGCCGGACACTGCTGCGGAACCGGAGGAAACAACACTTTCTTCAGCCGTGCAAAGAAACCGGTGACCGGAACTTCCGGCACACTCTGAATCTGGGAAACGTCAGAGACTGATGCCAGCCCCATCGACCCAAGCTCGAACCTGTGAACCACCAACTCTTCGCCGCAAACTGCCAAACGATTTGGAAGTGACATCAGGGAATAGTCGCACATTGATTTTCAGCTCCTTCCAACAGCTCACCCGGTGCGGTGCAACGTATCCGGGAAGCCGCCTGATCTTTCGTACAAAGTGAATTTAAGATGACCTCCCTCCAGTGCCCGATGTAGTGTTTCGGAGAGAATTCAGTTGCCATTACAAGGCGGGCGAACATGCTATGCAACTGGTAAGCGTGAATGTCCGAGCGACTGGGCATAGCGTCGGCTTCGCAGGCTTTTTCCACTGCCGTCAGTGGAACAGGTCCGCCCCTAGAATGTTGTAGGGACCGAGCCGGTCTTCCACTAACTCAAAAGTCGTCACGTCGCTACCGCGCTCTTGCACCATCTTCCAATTCCTCTGAAAATTGCGTTGTAGGAATCGTGCATTGTTGGTGCGACCATCTATCAATACGAATGTTCCAGGCAGGAGTATCGGCTCCATCAGGAGCAAATCCCCTGACATCACCGTCCGTTCGTCGCATTGAAAGCTCATGCCGTTTAGTGAACCTTGAACATCTTTCGGGGCTGGTCCGTCCAAATACACAAAATCTGGCACTATGTCAGGTAGATTGTCGAAGAAATGGCAGATACGCCCTTGGAACGTGCCGATTTTTACGCTGCTGTAATGCAGATGGGTTCTCGACCGAAGAGTGTTCGGAATGCGCGCCTCTGATATACGGAGCCATTCCTCCGAGGCATCTATGCTGAACACCTGAAACGGAAACCGATTGCGAATCGCTGGTCTCGCAGCCAAATTGCTCCAATCGGCCTCGTTCTTCTGAAGAGCGTCGGCGATCACCAGGGTTGAGTACCCGACGCCGAACTCCAGAACTGTGAAAACATGCCTCTGGCGGATAAGCCTGTGAATTCGCACCAGGTCGTCCAAGTCGGGTGGGAATGGTGCACCGCGCTTTCCGCTGACCGCGTCGTAAGGAGATTCTGAGGGGTCAGCGTTCTCACTAAAGTCAACGAGTTCTGTGAGTCCCTGATCGGTAGCATACTCGCGCGCAAGACTATCCTTGGACATAGGCCGCAGTCTACACGGTTACACGTCGAAACGCCGATATGTTAGGGAAAAGCTGAGTCCCACTAAAAAAATTTGGTGGAGCTAGTCGGGATCGAACCGACGACCTCATCGTTGCGAACGATGCGCTCTCCCAGCTGAGCTATAGCCCCGTGCAGAGGTTGGATTGAACCTGCTCCGTCATTTTATCAGCGTTCTGCAATCGGCACCAAGCGGCGGCCATAGCGACGCCAACCGAATCTTCTGACGAATTCGTAGCCCCACAACTTTGTCATTTCCGACCAAGCCAATGGAGCGGCGAATGCCGATCCATTGGCGCGTGGAGGAACCTTGTGTTTTCTCCTAAATCGCACCACCAGCGGCAATAAAAGAACCGGTATACGCACCCGAAATTCCCTTGACGAAAGCCCCCTCCGTGCGTCTAACTAGCAGTAACCCGACGCCTGGGGACGCCTTTATGTTTGCGCAGCTGAATCCGGCAACCGCGGCCCGCCAACGCTATGTTCGCGTCGCCTGTATCGCGATTCATGCGCTTGTGCTTGTATGGCTTGTCCACTCGCCGGAACCGATCAAGCTCAGCGCGAGCTCCGTCGCGATCGGCCAGAACGGCACATCTGTCACGCGGCTTTACTGGTCGAGCAAGACTCCCGATGCCAGTTCGCACAGTTCGTCTGATCTCGCGACCCAGCGCTACCGCCACCAGCGCCTCGGACAGAAGTTGACGTACCGACGTCCTCCGCAAACAGCAAAGGCCCCCGCTCTCGAAACGCCGCTCGCCCGCGCCGAAGCCGATAACTCCCAGACGCAGACTCTTTCCGCGATGGGTCACGGCGCTCAGGCTGGACTTCCCTACGGAACGCTCTATCACGGCCCACTCTTGGGCGATGAAGTTCGTCCCGCGCTGCCCGTTACGACCTCCGATCCGGTGGTCTATCCGTGGCAGCTTCCCACGACCCCGGGCAACGAGGTCATCGAGATCACGATCGACGAACGCGGAAACATCATCCGCAAAACCGTGCTGCAGAGCCTGGGCCAGGACATCGACGACAAATGCCTCGCCGCCCTCGACAGCTGGCGCTTCCAGCCGGCCACCCGCAACGGCACTCCCATCGCCTCGAAGCAGGACGCAATTTTCCCGTTCAAGGCCCGCGGATAACGCAGCCCGCGACAAAAGCTCGAGGAGTGGTGCCACAGCCGCCACCTCTATGGAACTGACGCCGATCAATTAACAACCGGGCGACAATTGTCGATCTTCCAACCGCTATAATTATTTCGTGCCCGAAAACTCAGTCCAACAGGTCGCTTCAGCGGATTTCCCTACCCGCTGGGGGAGGTTCCGCATTTACGGATTCCGCGGAGGCCCCGGCAGCGACGGCGATCGCCGCTCCGAAGAAGCGGTGGCCGTTGTCATGGGAGACATCAGGTCCGCTCCGCCACTCGTGCGCATTCATTCGCAGTGCCTCACCGGAGACGTCTTCGGATCGCTGCGCTGCGATTGTCGTCAGCAACTCGAACTCTCGCTTTCGATGATCGCCGAGCAAGGCGCCGGAATCCTGATCTACGAGCAGCAGGAAGGCCGCGGCATCGGCCTGATGGCCAAACTTCAAGCTTACGAATTGCAGGACCAGGGACTCGACACGGTCGAAGCCAACGAGAAGCTGGGCTTCAAAGCGGATCACCGCGACTTCACGCTGCCAGCCGAAATTCTGAAGGCGCTGGGCGTGCGCGCAGTGCGCCTCCTTTCGAATAATCCTGACAAAGTCGAGGCGCTCGAGCGCTCGGGAGTAAAAGTCGTCGAGCGCGTCCCCTGCGAAGTGACCCCCAGCCCACACGCGGAAGAATATCTGAAGACGAAAAAAGAAAAGCTAGGGCACCTGTTCACTTCCAGCTAAAGCAAGTTGCGTCCGACACTCGCGTGCTCTAATCTCCCCTCTTGCCGATGTCCATCGCACGGCACCAAATCCGCCGCCTATCGCCCGCCCTTGCGCCATGGCTGGCGCTGATCGCCGCCGCTTCGACGCTCTACTACCATCAGGCTCTCTTCATTCCCCGAGCGCTCGAAGCGCAGCGGACCAGAGGCCTCGCCAATGGATATTCCTTCGGCAACGACTTCTACCAGATCTGGCTCAGTTCGCGGGAACTTCTCGGGCGGCGGCAGGACCCCTACAGCGCGGAGACGACCAGCGAAATTCAGACCGGCCTCTACGGGCGCCCCCTCGATCCCGCTCGGCCCGGCGATCCGATTGATCAACGCGCGTTTCCCTATCCCGCGTTCGTCGATCTTCTCTTTCTGCCGGCCGCGACAATTCCCTTTCCCATCGTGCGAATCGTCGTCTGCTGCCTTCTCGCCGCACTCACGATCGCAAGCGTGCTGCTGTGGCTAAGAGTCCTCAGCTGGGATCTGGATTGGAAGTGGACCACCGTCGTTCTCTTGCTCACGCTATCCAGTTATCCCGCCCTCGAAGGCCTCTACGCCGCCCAGATCGGATTGCTAATCTCGTTCCTGCTAGCTGCATCGGTGCTGGCGCTACAGCGTGAGTGGTACCTTCTATCCGGAACTCTGCTCGCGTTAACTGCCATGAAGCCGCAGGTCACGATTCTTGCGGTTCTGTTTCTATTGATTTGGAATCTTCACA
>DATEJO010000186.1:0-3380 GCA_035277905.1 Candidatus Sulfotelmatobacter sp. | reverse complement strand
CTGTTGTCGAGCAACAAGTGAGCGGCAGTGATCTTTCTGGTCACCGGCTGAAGTGCGAGCAGCGGAGCGCCCCAGTTCAGCACGTGCACGTAAATCTTGTCGGCCTTCTGCGTGGTGACTCCCCAGTCTCCGGGAGGAATCGGCCCGCCACGCGTGCCGTAGATCGAATCCCCATATTTTGATAGCCATTCGCCGATGGCGTGGAGCCGCGTGACGAATTGCGGATCGATTTCTCCGTTTGGGTATGGCCCGATGTTGAGCAACAGGTTCGAGTTGTTACCGGCGGCGCGAATCAGGCGGCGCTCGAGATCGGGAACGCTTTTGTAGTTGCTGTCGCCGATGTTAAATCCCCAGGAATCGTTGAGCGTGTCGGAGCTCTCGAGTGGAAGCTTGGTGCTGATGTAAGTCGTGTTGAAGCCTGCCGTATTTCCGCCAGGTAGGTCGCGCTCGAAGGTCTGAACGTCTTCTCCGGGGCGCGGCGTCTGGTGGTGATTGGGGATGATCAGAGCTGCGGGTTGCAGGCGGTGAATCAGGGCGTAAGTCTTGGCGAGGTGCCAGTCGGCATCGGGCTTGTCCCACATGCCGTCGAACCAGATGCCGCCGATGGGGCCGTAATTGGTGAGAAGCTCGGTGAGCTGGCCGTCCATGTATTCGTCGAGATAGCGGTTGAAGTCGCCATGATCGGGGCGTCCGTTGTTCCAGTTGGTTGCGCCGCGCGGATAGTAGTCGGGATTATGCCAGTCGAGCTGTGAATAATAGAAGAAGAGCTTGATGCCCTGGCGATGGCATTCGTCGGCGAGCATCTTGAGCGGATCTTTTTTGTACGGCGTGCGCGCGACGATGTTCCAGTCGGAAACTTTGGAATCGAACATGGCGAATCCGTCGTGGTGGCGCGAGGTGATGGTGATGTACTTCATCCCCGCCGATTTGGCGAGGGCGACCCAGGTCTTCGCGTCGAATTTTTCGGGGTCGAAGAATGCGGGCAGGCGATTGTATTCGTTGACGGTGAGCTTGCGATTGTGAAAGACCCATTCACCATCGCCGAGAACGCTGTAGACGCCCCAGTGGATGAACATGCCAAACTTCATGTCCTGAAATTCACGGCGTGCCTGGAGGTTTTCGGGGGAAGGCGTGTAGTCGGATTGAGCGACGGCTGCGTATGTCGTGAGAACAAATACGGCGGTAAGAACGATGAAAGCGGATTTCAGAACTGCGGGCTTGGGCCCGTTGGGCATGTTCGTTTCCTCCAGCGGGATAGTCTACTCCTGCAGGTAATTGTTGAATTTTGATTGTTGAATTCAAAAGCTGACACGCATCGGCTGGAACTCTGCGTTCCGACCTGCAGTTGGTCATTCTGTTATGGCGCTGCTACACTGAAAAGTTTGGCGAATTGACTCTGGCCGGTCCGGTTGGAGTTCTGCGAGATCATCATGCTAAAAGCCGGGGATATTGCAATTGTCAGCGGGGCGCGTACGCCCTTTGGAAGATATTGCGGGAAGTTGAAGGATTTCACCGCGCAGGAACTGGGTGCGATTGCGGGCAAGGGCGCGATCGAGCGCTCGGGGATCGATCCGAAGGAATTCGATCATGTCGTCTACGGGAATGCACAGCAGACTTCGGGCGATGCGCTTTATGGCGCGCGGCACGTTGGATTGCGTGCGGGACTTCCGACTGAGACTCCGGCGCTGACGGTGAACCGGCTTTGCGGGTCAGGCATGCAGTCGATTGTCAGCGCGGCTCAGTTGATCCAGACCGACGAGGCAAAGGTCGTACTGGCCGGCGGGATGGAGGCAATGTCGCAGGCGCCGTTTGTCATTCGCGGGCGTGATGGATTTACGCTGCCGCCTGGCGGAAAACTGGAAGATTCGCTGATGGTGGCGCTGCTCGATTCGTATTGCGGATCGTACATGGCGAACACCGCCGAGCTTTACGGATCGCAGCAGGGGATCACGCGGGAGATGCAGGATGAGTTCGCGCTGCGTTCGCAGAAGTGCGCGGATGACGCTTACAAGGCCGGGCGGCTGCAGGAAGAGTTGGTGCCGGTTCCGCTGCGGAATCATAAAGGTGAGCCGACCGGAGAGTCGTTGAGCGAGGATGATCATCGGCGTCCGCAGACTACCATGGAAGGGTTGGCGAAGCTGAAGCCTGCTTTCGGGAAAAATGGAACTGTGACAGCGGGAAATGCCAGCGGCATTGTCGACGGCGGCGCGGCGGTTGTGGTGATGTCGCTCGATCAGGTACGCAAGCGCAATATGGAGCCGCTGGGCCGCATCGTGAGTTGGGGCGTGGCGGGCGTTGATCCGAAGGTGATGGGACGCGGTCCGGTGCCGGCGACGAAGATTGCGCTGCAGAAGGCCGGGCTGACGCTGTATTACATCGACCTGATTGAAGTGAATGAGGCGTTCGCGGCGCAGTATCTGGCAGTTGAGAAAGAGCTGGGGCTGGATCGCGAGAAAGTGAATGTGAACGGGGGAGCAATTGCGCTGGGGCATCCGCTGGGCGCGACCGGGACGCGGCTGGTGATCACGCTGTTGTATGAGCTTCGGCGTCGGAAGAAGAAGTACGGACTAGCTACGGCTTGTATTGGCGGCGGGCAGGGGATCGCGATGATTGTCGAGAGTATGAGCTAGTCTTCGCATTTGGGATCGCGGAGCGACTGAGTGACAAGTAAAGTGCAAGGCGCTAGTGCGGAGATAAAGCGACCCGGTGTCTGCTCCAAGGAAGAGATCAGTGCATTCTGCTCGGCAGTTCGCAACGGAGGGGAAGTAAGTTCAAAGGGTCTCGACGAGAGAGTTCGGAGAGCTCAAGCACTCGTCTTTCTTTATGTCGACGGTACGATCGTCGGGGTTGCGGCTCTAAAGCAGCCAGGCGTCGCGTATCGAAACGATGTGTTCAGGAAGGCAGAGGTGCCCCGAATTGCCGGGCAGTTCAGTCTCGAGTTGGGATGGGTCTATGTTTTCCCCAAACATCGTGGGAAGGGCTACTCCGAAGTTCTTTCGTCTGCCGCTGTAGCACAGTCGGGGGGCGCCCCAGTATTCGCAACGACCAGGGTTGACAATACGCCAATGCAAAAGACGCTTGAACGAGTCGACTTCGAGAGGGTAGGTCACTCTTATCGATCGACGCGTGGAGACTACAGACTTCAGCTTTATGTGAGGCTAGACCGATGACGGGATTTGTCATCCAAATGTGATAGGGAAAAAATCTTCTATGGAAATTAAGAAAGTTGGAGTGCTTGGTTGTGGGTTGATGGGATCCGGGATCGCGCAGGTGGCGGCGATGGCCGGATTCGACGTCACTGTGCTTGAAGTTGAGCAGAGGTTTCTCGACAAGGGATTCGCCGGGATTGAGAAGTCTCTGGCGAAATTTGCAGAGCGGCC
>DATEJO010000185.1:0-2881 GCA_035277905.1 Candidatus Sulfotelmatobacter sp. | reverse complement strand
TCTATCGCGCCGGTACGCCGGATGGCAGCATCCCTCCGGGTCTCTACGCGGCATTCCTGAAACGGGCCAATGAGTACCTGGCCAAGGCGCAGGCTCTGGCGGATCCCAAGCAGGCGCAGGTCATCGACGATCTCATTCACTATTACCAGACGGGCGACTTCAATGACTGGTTGAAATTCGGCTCGGACTGGGTGCAGGACGACGCGAGAGTCGATTTTGCCAACGGCTTCATCGAAGTCTATCGCGATGCGCGCGGCGCAAAAGGGAGCTCGCAGAGTTTCGTCAGCGTGACCGACAAGAAGGTTACCGATGCGATGGTGAAGCTCGCGCAGAACGCCGAATACTTCGAGCAGAAAGCTCCGTGGGACACTAAATACAAGAAGACCGCTTTTACTCCGCCGGTCGTGAAGGCCGTGGAGACTGTGATTGAAACCGGCGACTTTCACGTGACCACGGTTGGCGACAATCTACCTAACGAAAATCAAATTCATGAAAAATACGGCACGAAGAATTTCCTCTTTACCGGAAGCAGCCGCGCTTTGTCGGATGCATCCGGCACTGCTGCGGCGAAAGAGTTTGATCCCGATCCGCAAACGCTTGCGCGGGACATCAAGTATGGCAACGAGGCTCGCGATCTCTTCACCGCCATGCACGAAGTGATCGGGCACGGCTCTGGCAAGCTGAGCGATCGTCTGAAGAGCGGCGCCGAGCCGTATCTCAAAGAGTATTTCTCGACGCTCGAAGAAGGGCGCGCCGACCTGATGGCACTCTGGAATGCTTTCGATCCCAAATTGAAACAGCTTGGCCTTATCACGAACCAGGAAGAGGTTGCGAAGGCTATGTACGACTCCGCAGCGATCGTGGCGCTCACGCAGCTCCGGCGAATCCCCAGAGGGGACACAATCGAAGAAGACCACGAACGCGACCGCGCACTGATCGAAGGCTACATCAAAGACAAAGTGCCCGGCTCGATCGAGCAGTTTGACCGGAACGGGAAGACGTACATTCGCGTGAAGGACTATCAGCTCATGCGGAAGGGAGTCGGCATGCTGCTCGCCGAGCTGATGCGCATCAAGGCCGAAGGCGACTACGACGCGATTAAGGCGCTCGTCGACAAATACGGGGTGCACTTCGACCCCGCGCTGCGTGACCAGGTGGTTGCCCGCTACAAGAAGCTGAATCTGCCGACGTACTATGCGGGCGTTTATCCGCTGCTGACGCGATCCAACCATGGCAAGAATGGGGGCCTCGTTCGATCTGACATACAAATGAGTTATCCCCGTGATGCCGTGAAGCAGTATCTCTCCTATGGCTCGATGTACGACGAGGGATTGAAGAAGTAGACAAGTAGAAGACTTCACGTAAACGCATGGTGCGGATGGAGGGAAGGGAATCTGGCGCTCGCGCTCGCTTCCTTCGGGCCAGGCTGACCGACTCACTTTCGGCACTAGAAAATTTTCGCGGGCAGATTACAGTACAGATATGAGTTCACGTTTTGTCTGGATCGCGCTGCTGACGATTCCTCTGGCTGCTGCAGCGCAGAGCGCTCCTCCACAGCCGACCACGGCCGAGTTGCAGGCCCTGGCTTCCGCGCAGTTCGGGTCGGAATTTGAAGTGGTTAAAGATTTCCCGGCGTTAATAGGGGACTTCAACGGCGATGGCGTGGAGGATGCCGCGTTTGTCGCTACGACCCACGGCGGGTTCCACATGGAGTCAGGACAATTCCGTGTGCTTGATCCAGCGAGTTCGTACTTCGGCCTCGGCGATCCGAAGATTACCTCGCAATTCTCTTCCAAATATCCGGGCGGGCCGCGTTATCTGCTCATCATCCACGGGAACGGCAGCGAGGGATGGCACGCGAAGAATCCTAAGGACAAGTTTGTCATTATTAATTTGGCTTTCGATCATCTGTCGGTTGGGCACATAAAGAGGAAGAAGAAGACTTTTGACGACATCGGGGTGGAAGAAACGGGAGTTCTGAATTCGTTCCTCTTCTGGAATGGGCGGCGCTACGAGTGGCAGCCTGGAGCTTCTGAGTTGTAGCGTGTGATCTGCGGGTTCGGCGTACAATGCCTGTTCCCCCACCCGGTTCATGCGCGTCCTCATCATTAGCGATATTCACGCGAATATCTATGCCTTCAACGCCTGCCGGGCGGCTTTTCCGGCGCGCGACGTGGTCTGGAACCTCGGCGATCTGGTCGGCTATGGAGCCAATCCGAATGAAGTAATCGCCGGCTCGCGCGAGATGGGAAGAATCTTCGTACGAGGCAATCACGACAAAGCTTGTTCCGGCGTCAGCAACCTGGAGGGGTTTAATCCGATCGCTGCACTGGCGGCGCTTTGGACGCAGAAGAATCTTACGGGCGCGAATCTCGACTGGCTCAAGGCTCTTCCGAAGGGGCCGATTAAGCCTGCGACAGGCCTGGAGGTGAGTTGCGTGCATGGCTCGCCGGTGGATGAGGACGAATACGTGCTGAACATTCAGGATGCCGCCGAGCCGCTGACGCATCCTGGGGAGCCACTGACGTTCTTTGGCCATACACATATTCAAGGCGGGTTCTTTGCTCAGAACGGCAAGATGCACGCCATACGTCCGGCGTTCGGCGATGCGGCAAAGCCGCAGAAGATCGAATTTCGCCTGGAGCCGGGCGCAATGTACATGATCAATCCGGGATCGATTGGGCAGCCGCGCGATGGTGATCCGCGAGCAGGCTTCGCCATGTACGATTCGGACGCGTCGGTCGTGACTTTCCACCGCATTCCCTATGACATCGCTGCCGCGCAGCAGGACATTCGCGATGCCGGTCTGCCGACGCGCCTGGCCGACCGTCTTTCTGAAGGCCGCTGACGTAGACTCATTGAATGTCGTCGAAACCTCTGC
>DATEJO010000184.1:0-4913 GCA_035277905.1 Candidatus Sulfotelmatobacter sp. | reverse complement strand
GATACGGGCTGCTCTTCCTGCCGTTCGAATACTCCACGACGGCAGCCGCCCGAGATTTGCAAGCTCCCGATATTCTAGACCGCCAAGGCGTTGTTTCCGGCGCGATCGTTGCAGGCACCAACTCCCAGAGCCTGCTGGAGTTGCTCTCCAGCCGCAGAATTCCCTGGGTGGCCCTGGGAAATAATGTGATCGGGCAGCGCGACGGAATGCAGGCAGGCTGCATTTATTTCGACGATACGAACGGTGCTCACGAGATGACCAAGTATCTCTTGGCGCTCGGACACCGGCGCATCGGCTTCGTCGGCAATCTAAATCTCCCGTGGTATGCGCGACGATTCCGTGGATATGAACTGGCGATGGCCGAAGCGGGCTGCGAACCCCTTGCGAGCAAGCTCAACTCCAGCGATGGCGAAGAGATGGGCTACATGGCATCAAAGCTGATGCTGCAGGAGAGTCCCGGCGTCACCGCGATTTTTGCAGGCGATGATGCGGCGGCGCGCGGAGTCTACAAAGCCGCCCGCGATCGCGGCCTGCAGATTCCTTCGCACCTGAGCGTGGCCGGATTCAATGACACCCCGGAGGCGCTCCTGATGCAGCCGCCGCTGACCTCCGTCCGCGTTTTTGTGGACGAATTGGGACGACAGCTTGCCGAGTGCCTGCTAAAGCAAATTCGGGGCGGTATTCCTTCAGAAGCGCTCCACCTCCCCACACAATTGGTACGCCGGGAGTCTTGTGGCGCTCCGACCGCGGAATAGCGCGCCGGCAAGAGGCTCCATCTGTAACATTTGCAGTGCTTTACATGGCGCGGCGGCACCGCCAGGCCGTCGGTCGCGGTTAATTATGAAATATTTCAATGATTACCAGAAATATTTCTTGACTCCCCGCAATTCTCGTGTTTGTATTCCTCCACTTTCTGATTTTTCCGGTGGGGTGGAGGTGTTCTCGTGAAGCTTCGTCGCATTCCTTGGATTTATTTAATCCTGGGTGTTTTCGGAGGTCTTCTTCTCGCAGGCGGCGTTGCCGCTCAAGCGGTGAACAGCGCCCGCGTGCACGGCCGCGTGCAAGATACCAGCAACGGAGCCATCGTGGGCGCTAATGTCAAAGTTACGCGGACCGATTCCGGCATGCAGCGCAGCACCGTTTCCAACGCCGAAGGCGAGTATGAGCTTCCCGACCTACCGGTTGGCCTTTACCGGCTGGAAGTACGGCGTGAGGGATTTAAGGATTACGTCCAGAGCGGAATTACCCTGCAAGTGGGCCAGAACGTACAGTTGGATGTGACGCTTCCGGTCGGCGACGTTTCGCAGACGATTGAAATCGCCGCGAACGCTCTCATGGTCGAAACTCGCGAGTCCTCTGTTTCTCAGGTTATCGACGACAAGCGCGTCATCGACCTCCCTCTCGATGGCCGGCAGGCCACGCAACTCGTGATCCTCTCCGGCGCCGCCACCAATACCACGCTGGCGAGCAATGACCTGATCAGCTCCAAGAACTATGCCAACGGCACGAACAACGCATCGGCAACGATTTCCGTGGGCGGCGGGCAGGTCAACGGAACGAACTATCTTCTCGATGGAGCCGACCACAACGATTCCTTCTCGAACGTAAACCTGCCGTTTCCCTTCCCCGATGCTCAACAGGAATTCAGCGTACAAATGAGCACGCAATCGGCGCGCTACGGCTTGCACCCGGGCGGCGCCGTCAATATCGTCACGAAATCGGGAAACAACGCCTTTCACGGCGACCTCTTCGAATTTATCCGGAACAACGCCGTCAATGCCGCGCGCCCGGCCCTCTTGGGCGTGAAACCGACGCAGGATACGCTAAAGCGGAACCAGTTCGGCGGCGTGATCGGTGGCCCGATCTTGAAAGACAAGGTGTTCTTCTTTGGCGGTTATCAGGGCACGCGCAACAGGTCCACGCCAACGCCAACGAACGTCGTTCTGCCGACTGCAGCCGCCAGGCTAGGCGACTTCAGCACGATGCTATCGGCAGCCTGTCAATCCAATAAGAAAGCGAAAACGATTGTGGACCCAACGACGGGGACCGCGTTTACCAACAGTTTCATCGATCCGACTCGGTTCAACCAGCAGGCGCTGAATCTTCTCGCATTTGTGCCGGTGCCCACGGATCCTTGCGGGAAGTTCCAATTTGCGGCGCCGACGACCGGCGATGAAGACCAGGGCATTGCGCGCGTCGACTGGAACGTCAATCAGAAACATACCCTCTTCGGACGCTACTTCCTCGCGGATTTCAACGACCCTCCGTTCTTTGACGGGCAAAATGTATTGCCTTCCATAAAGGCCGGCCAATTCTCGCGCACACAAGCGCTCGTCGTGGGCGAAACGTACGCGATTACTCCCAACCTGGTGAACACCATCCATCTCTCAGGGACACGGCTTTCCATCAACCGGACCAGCGCCTCGAATTTCATCAACTACGGCACGCTCGGAGTGAATATTCCGAGCCCCGTACCGAATGCGCTCGTGCTCAGTATCAGCGGCTATTTCAACGTGGCCAGCGGCACCGCCACGCCTGGCGTGTTCACCCGAAATACGCTGCAATCTTCCGACGACATCGAGTGGGCCCACGGACGCCATCAACTCAGCTTCGGGATCAACTACATCTATAACCGGCTGAACGAACTCTCAAATGCCTTCACGGACGGACAGTTTGCCTTCACCAGTTCAGCCAGCGCGAGAACTCACGATGCTCTCGCCGATTTCTTCCTGGGCTTGCCGAACCAATTCACGCAAGGCAACCCCGAGCAGGAAAACTGGCAGCAGCACTATTTCGGGGTCTATGGCAGTGATACGTACAAAGCCACGCGCAACCTCACGATTACCGCGGGTCTGCGATGGGAACCCTATCTGCCCGCTTCGGACCCCAAGCACAAAGGAAGCTTCCTGGATCCGAGCGCTTTCGCCGCAGGCACGGTCAGCCAGGTGTTCACGAACTCGCCTCCGGGCCTCTTTTATTGCGGCGATCCGGGCATCAACTGCAAATTCGTAGACAACAAGATCGGTCAACTCGGCCCCCGGCTCGGCGTCGTGTGGGATCCGCGGGGCAAGGGCCGCGAGACCATTCGCGCCGGCTACGGAATCCTCTATGACAACTCGGAGAGCTTCTATTTCGATCGCTTTGCGGACAATTCTCCCTACGGCGCACAATTAATTCTCTCCTCGCCGCCGGGTGGTCTTACGAATCCGTATCAGGGCCAGGCAGTGCCGCCGTTTCCAACTCCTTTCCCTACATCAGCGGCCAATGCCTTCTTTCCAGTCGGCGCGGTCTTCATCAACGTGAATCCGAATCTGCATCCAACGTACGTCCAGCAGTGGAACCTGACGCTGGAAAAACAATTTGGCAGCGATTGGCTGGTGAGCGCGTCGTACCTCGGGAACAAGACGACGCACTTGTGGATTGGATATGAAGCGAATCCCGGTGTCTTCATACCCGGAAATGATTGCGGAACCAGTCCGGTCCATGGCACCGGCACACAGGCCTGCACCACCTCGGGCAACCTGCAGAAACGTCGCGTCCTTTCGCTCGTGAACCCGGCTGCGGGGCAGTTTATCTCCAGTGTCACTTCTGTATTTGACGGCGCCGATGCTTCCTACAATGCGATGCTGCTCTCCGTGAACCATCGCCTGAGCCAGCACTTCACGGTGATCGCCAACTACACCTACTCGCATTGCGTCAGCGACGGCGACTTCAACGGCGAACTCACCAACAGCCGCCAGACGCAGTCGCCGGATCCCACCTTCAACGAGCGCGGCAATTGCGGATTCGACCGCCGCCAGATTTTCAATTCATCCTTGATCGCGTACAGCCCGACCTTTCATCAAACCTGGTCCCGGCTGCTCCTGGGCAATTGGACGTTCTCTTCGATCCTGAGCTATGCGACCGGGCAGGCGCTCACTCCGATTATCGGGAGCGGTGACAACTCGTTCAGCGGAATCGCAAAGGACCGGCCAAACATCGTTGGCGATCCATTCAGCGGAAGCTGCCCCGGGACACAGGCAACAAACTTTCAACCAATTCCGGTTGGCACACCCGGTTGCTGGTTCAACACCAGCGCCTTTGTCGCGAACGCGGCGGGCACGTTTGGAGACTCGGGCAGAAACATCATCTTTGGCCCGAGTTCCTTGAATTTTAATACCGGGATCTCGCGCCAATTCCGAATTCGCGAGGGCCAGAACATCCTGTTCCGGTTCGAAGCGTTCAACGCCATCAACAAGCTGAACCTCGGCAACCCGAATCTTTCACTGAGCAGTTCGCAGTTCGGGCAGATCCTGTCTGCTGGCGATCCGCGCGTCCTGCAACTCGCATTGAAGTACACATTTTAAGGCCAAGGCAGAGATAGACCGGGAATCGAGGAGCGTTGATTCACAAATGATGGGACGGCGAAAATTTGTCGGCCTGGGTGCGGCCGCGATTTGCGGTGCGACGCTGCACAAGCCGGTGTTCGCAACCACGTTCGGCTTGGAAGGCTCGCGCACGCGAGAGAGGATCGCCGCGGCAAACGGCGACGATCCCTGGCAGGCCTTGCCGCAGATCCTGAGCCGTATACGTCAACCAATTTTTCCAGACCGCGCTTTCGATATCCTGGATTTTGGCGCCGATGGAGACAATCGCACCGATTGCACGGAAGCGTTTGCAAACGCGATCGCGCGTTGCCACGAATCGGGCGGAGGCAGAGTCCTTGTACCGGCGGGCCAATTCCTGACCGGCGCAATCCGCCTGCGAAGCAATGTGAATCTGCACCTCGAGAAAGGTTCGACGATTCGCTTCTCGCGCGACACCGCCAAATACCCGCTCGTCTACACCCGGTGGGAAGGCATCGAGCTGATGAACTTCTCGCCTTTTCTTTACGCCTTCGAAGAAAAAAATATCGCTATCACCGGCAGCGGAAC